>NZ_JBHYTK010000013.1:13440-26729 GCF_042749255.1 Streptomyces sp. NPDC059524
TCCCTCACTAGACCCTCCCTTCGTGTGTGCTTGTGTTGTGTTGATCGCGCGCCGGGGCGCGTCCGCGCCCCCCCCCCCGTCTCCGAGCCGTGTCAGCCCGTGGGGCCGTTCCAGTCGGCGGGGATCCGGGCGGCGCGCACCCGCTGGGGGTGGTCACCGACCGTCACGGAGGCGACCTTCCGGCCGGTGGCGAAGTCGATGGCGGTGACCTGGTCGGCGCCGCTCTCGGAGACGACGCAGTCGCGGCCGTCGCCGCTGACCGTGGCCCAGTAGGGCTTGGACACGGGGACGAGCGGGCCTTCGCTCAGGGAGTCGCGGTCGACGACGGTGGCGTAGTCGTCCATCGTTCCGGCGACGCACAGCTTGCTGCCGTCGGGGTTCATCGACATGCCGTGGTGGCGTGAGTCGTTGACGAACGTCGTGCGGTCGTCGCTGGTGGCCGGGTTCTTCGGCAGGGTCTTGACCCGGGTGATCCGGTCGGTGGCGACGTCGTACTCCAGGAAGCCGTTGAAGTAGGAGACCTGGAAGTACAGCTTGGAGAAGTCGGGGCTGAACACGGCCGGGCGGACGGCGTCGGAGAGGTCCTTGCGGCCGAAGGCGTCCAGGCGGGCCCGCATGTCGATGGTCCGCACGACCTCGAAGGTGTTCGCGTCGACGACGGTGATGTGGCGGTCGCCCTTGGTCCAGTCCATGAGCGGGTCGTCGAGGGCGGTCTCGACGTTGCCGATGGACATGTTCCAGATGTACTTGCCGCCCTCGGTCCACACGTTCTCGTGGGGCTTGTCCCCGGCGGCGAACTTGCCCAGCTGCCGCCCCGTCTCGATGTCCAGGACGTACACGACCTTGCCGAGCGAGGCCGAGACGGCGACCTTGGTGCCGTCCGGGGAGACGGCCATGTGATCGGACCGGTACCCGGCGACCGCGAACCGCCAGTTGACCTTGCCCGTGGTCACGTCGATGGAGACGACGTCGCCGAAGCTGGGCCGCGAGGTTACCAGGGAGCGGCCGTCGGGGGTGGAGTACAGGTCGTCGACGAGCTGGTCGTGGCCCTCGCCCGCGGTCGCCCGGATCCCCAGGTAGACGGCGAGGTTGACCGGGTTGAGGTAGATCGCGGCGAGCCGCTTCGACTTGTCGGGGACGACGTTGATCCGGCCGATCCTGGAGTAGTCGCCGCCGGGCTCGATGACGTCGGCGGTGCCGTCCCAGTTGTTGCCGACGAACATGACGTCCCGCAGGGCGGGTGCGGTGTCGGCGGCGGCGGTGCCGGCCGAGGCGGGCATGACGACACCGGCGGCCAGGACGGCGGCCAGGGTGACGCCCCGCAGCCGGCGGCGCCGCCCGTCGTGGCTTCTGGACCGGGCGGCGGTGCTCGCGACGTTCATGCGTGCTTCTCCTCGAGGTGAGTGCGTGCAGCGGGCAGAACACGAAGGAGCTGGGGGAACGAGCTGTGGGTACCGGTGAACGACGCCGGACGGGGTCCGCGATGCACGTGCGGGTGAAGCACCTCACTCGGCGTGTTCGATGCCCGGGACCGTAGCACGCATCTCGTTCGTTCGAACGAACGAGAACAGGATTTTTTCTCCGGCCGGCTCGGTACGCTGTCGAGCGGGCGGCGGTCCGGCCGCGTCCGCCGCTGTACGAGCACCCAGGAGCACCCATTGAGCGCCGACGTCCGCACCCGCATCCTCACCGCGACGCTGGAGCTCATCGGCGAGCGCGGGATCGGCAGCCTGACCAACCGGATCGTGGCGAAGGCGGCGAACGTCTCGCTCGGGACGCTGACCTATCACTTCGCCTCGCAGGAGCAGCTGCTCGGCGAGGCCCTGCAGGCCTTCGTGGACGAGGAGCTCGAACGGCTCTCGGTGATCGCCGCGCAGCTGGAGGGCGCCACGCTGAGCGTGGACGAGGCGCTGGCCCACGCGCGCGACGCCATCGAGACCCGTCCGTCGCGCCACGCCCAGACCGCGCAGCTGGAGCTGTACCTGCACGCGACGCGCAACGACGGCCTGCGCGAGGCGGCGGCCCGCTGCTACGCCGCGTACGACCGCGTGGCGGCCGCCGCCCTCAAGGCCATCGGCGTCCCCGAGGCCGACCGGGTGGCGCCGCTGCTCACCGGACTCGTCGACGGACTCGAACTGCGCCGCCTGGCCACCGACGACCCGGGGATCGACTTCGCGGCGGCCCTGACCACGTTCGTGCGGGGCCTGGGCGCCTCGCCCAGGCCCTGAACGACCGCGGGACGGTCTAGGCCCTAGCGCAGCGGGGCCGGCCAGTCGGCCGGGGTGGGGCCGCAGTGCGAGAGGATCCAGTGTGCCCACCGGTCGAGGCCGAACGCCATGCAGGCGCTCTGGGCCGGACGGCCGTCGGCGGTCATGTCGAAGGCCCTTCCGATGTGGTCGAAGTGGAAGTTGGCCGAGCCGACCGCGAAGTCGTTGTCGTCGGCGTCGCGGGCCACGACCTCGTACTTGAGGTCGATGGCGTTCTGCAGTGCGATGCGGGCGTCACGGGTGTTGGTGAAGAAGGGGTCGGTGGCCTGGACGATGCGGCAGGGCAGGCCGATCTCCCGCATCAGGGTCATGCAGGCGTCGAGCTGCCGGTCGCGGAAGGCCAGCGTCTCGCTCCTGCCACCGATGAAGATGAGCTCCCGCATGCGGAAGGAGTGGAACCGGATGGGTTCGGGCGTCCAGACGAGCTCCCGCCGGCTGCAGTGCGCGAGGGCCGTGATGAGACGCCCGGTTCCGACGTCCTGCCCCGCGAACATCGGGTACACGTGGTAGCAGGCGGCCGGTGAGAGGCACAGCCCCTCGGGCCGCAGGACCTCGTCGGCCGCGTCCAGGGCGTCGGTGGCGCCGAGCCGGTCGACGGAGTCGAGGTCGGCCCGGACGTTGTAGCAGACCGTCAGGTGCTGCGGGAACGCGGCGACGTACCCGGCCCGCTGGAGCGACTGCCAGGGGATGAGGTGCGGCACGCTGAGCTCTTCCGCCCCCTGGTCCAGGCACGCCCGGAGGAAGAGCGCGTCGAGGCGGCGCAGCAGTTCGGCGACCGCGGCCCGGCCGGCCCACAGCCCCGGCCGCACCTCGATGAACTGGTCGGCTCCGCGGCCGTGTTCGGGGCGTCGGACGTCGAGCATGTCGAGGAGGACCTTGCCCTCGCCGACGCTGTCGACCGAGGCGCGTTCGTAGGCCTTGTCGAGCAGTGCCTCGATCCGGGTCCGTTCGTGCTCGTCGTCCGTGCGGAACTCCACGGTGGTGTGCTCGTTGTCGCTGCTCACCTGGTAGGTGCGGGGCGGCAGGCCGCACAGGGCGACCATGTCGGCGAAGTCCTTGCGCTCGTCGGTGCTCGCGAGGGCAGGACGGGTCCAGGTCATGGGCTGGTGGTTCTCCACTTCTCGTGCGGTGCGCGGGGGTCGGGTCACGGACGTGCGGCGGGCACGGCCGGTGTTTCGAGGAGGCGTTTGACGTCCCGCAGGAAGGCGACGGCGTCCCGGCCGTTCACCACCCGGTGGTCGTAACTGAGGCCGATCGTGGCGACCTTGCGAGTCCCGGGCCGCCCGTCCGCGGCGAGCACGACCTCGGACCGGGTCCCGGTCAGCGCGATCACACAGGTGTGGCCGGGGAAGACGACCGGGCCGGCGAGGGTGACGTCGGGGTCGTTGTGCAGGGACAGCACGATGTTCGCGCCGTCCAGGTCGGCGGCGGTGAAGGAGGTGCCGTCCAGCGCCTTGAGCTTGTACTCCGCCAGCTTCCGGGCCACTTGGAGGTGTGTGAGGTTCTCGGCGTCCGCGACGACCGGGACGAACAGCCCCTGCCCCAGGTCCAGGGTCACGCCGACATGGGCGGCCTGCGCGAGGACGGCCGTGTGGTCGTCCACACGCGAGGCGAACAGCAGCGGGTGGGCGGGACGCTGGGCCGCCACAGCCTTGACGAGCAGATCGGGAAGCCCGATGAACTGGCCGTGTTCCTTGGTCAGTTGCTGAGCCGTGGTCAGGGCCTCGTCGACGTGCGCGGTGACGGCGACGAAGGCCGCCGGGATCGTGCCGTGCGACCGGCTGACGACGGAGGCGACGGCCCGCTGGTTCTTGGTGAAGCGGTGCCTCGCCGTAGCGGACGCCGCCGGATCCTGGGGCTCCCCCGGCCCCTCGGGGGCGGCGGACACGGGAGCCAGCAGCTCGACGTCCTTGCGCTGGACCAGGGCCTTGCCGAGGGTGTGCAGGCGCTCTTCGGGGATGCCGAGTTCGAGAGCGCGGGCGCGGGCGGGTTCCGTGACGACCACGTCGTGGCCGACCGGCGCCGGTGCGGCCGTGACGACCCGAGGGGGCTCCACCTCTACGGGGAACGGCCCCTCGCTCGCTCCGGCACCCTGGCCGTTGATCCGGCCGATGACGTCACCCTGGCCGCATTCCGTGCCGGCCGGGACCGTGTGGTGGAGCACCCCGTCCCCCGGCGAGACGAGTTCGTGGGTGGCCTTGGAGGTCTCGATCTCGGCGATGGCCTCGCCCTCCCTGGCCACGTCCCCGCTGGGGACCAGCCATTCCACCAGCGTGTAGGAGAGATCGTTGTTGTTGATCTTCGGGACGACGACGTCGGTCACCGCGCCATCACCTCGATGACCGCCTGCCGGATGTCGGTGTCCTGCACGAGAACCTCGCGTTCGAGGTGAGGGGCCGCGGGAATGATCGCGTCGGCCGAGTGGACGAGGCGGACGGGTGCGTGCAGCCGTCCCCACAGTTCGGTGTGGATCCGCTGGGCGATGTCGCAGCCCCAGGTGCCTCCGGCGGTGCTCTCCTCGACGACGCAGACGCGGCCGGCGGCGCCGAGCGAGGGCAGCAGCGGCTCGAGGTCGAAGGGGTACAGCCGTGACGGGACCAGGACCTCGCAGACGATCTCCCGGGTGAGCATCAGCGAGCGGGCCGCGGCCAGGGCCCGTTCGGCGACGCCGCCCGGAGCGATCAGGACGCAGTCCGGGGTGCCTGCGCCCGCCACGGTGAAGCGGGCGCAGGGGTCGGGGCCGCCGAGCCGGGTGCGCAGGAAGATCGGGTCGTGGGCATACATCCGGCGGGTGTAGAGCGCTTTGTCCTCGAAGAGGACGGCCGGATGCCCGAGGCCCAGGACGCGTTCGAGCAGTGCCGTGTTGTCGTGGAAGGCCGACATCTCGAACAGGGACAGGCCGGGGACGCCGACGAAGTGCTTCTGCGGGCTGCCGCTGTGTGTCGGACCGTAGCCGCGGCCGCCGCCGACCGGGCAGCGGATCACCAGGTGCAGCGGCACCCGGCGCCCGTACATCGTCACGGACCTGCTCGCGAAGTTGACGATCTGGTCGAAGGCCAGGGCGATGAAGTCGCCGAACATCATCTCGACGACCGCCCGGTCGCCGGCGAGGGCGAGCCCCGCGCCGGCGCCCACGATCGCGCCCTCGCTGATCGGGGTGTTGCGGACCCGTCCGGGGTGCGCCCCGGACAGGCCCCGCGTCGCCTTGAAGGCCCCGCCGTACGGGTCTGCGATGTCCTCACCGAGCAGGTAGAGGCGCTCGTCGGAGTCGAGCATCGTGCGCAGACCCGCGTTGAGGTTCTCCACCACACGCGCGCTCACTCGTTCTCCTCCTCGTGCTTCTCCTGGTGCGACCACCGCGAACGGCCTCGGGAGACCACGTCGTCGACGGCCGCTGCCACGGTGGCCCGCAGGCGTTTGTCGGTGCGTACGAAGTGCTCGTCGCCGCTCGCCATCGCCGCGGCGTACCAGTCGAAGGCGGTCGCGGCGTCGAGGGCTTCGACGGTGCGGGTGTCGTCGCCCTTGCTGTGCGGGCCGACTCGCTGCGTCACGAACTCCACGACCAGCGGCGCGGGGGCGGTGCGCGCCGCGGCGACGGCGGGGGCGAGCAGGTCGCGGATCTCGCCGAGGTGCGTGCCGGTGACGCGTACGTGCGCGATCCCGAAGGCTGCCGCGCGGGCGGCGACCGAGCCCGCCATCTGCGCCTCGATCGGGGTGGACTGGGCGATGCCGTTGTTCTCGACCACGACCATCAGGGGCAGTCGCCACAGGGCCGCCAGGTTCAGTGCCTCGTACACGGCGCCCTCGCCCCAGGTCCCGTCGCCGATGTGGGCCACGGCGAGGGCGCCCGGTTCGGTGCGTGACAGGTGGAGGGCGACGCCGGTGGCCACGGGCAGGCTCTCGCCCTGCACGCCGGTGGACAGGTATCCGGGGCGCAGGATGTGCTGACTGCCGCCCACTCCGTTGCACACCGCGCCGTCCCGGCCCATGATCTCGGCCAGCAGGCCCTCCGTGTCACCGAAGCGGGCCAGGTAGTGGCCGTGGCCGCGATGGTTGGAGAAGACGAAGTCGCCCTCCCGCATGAGGGGTTGAAGGGCCACGGGGATGTACTCCTGGCCCAGGCAGGTGTGGGTGGTGCCGCTCACCTCACCTGCCGCGAACAGGTCCAGGAGGGACCGTTCGAAGTGACGGATCAGCAGGAGTCGCTCCAGGTCCGTCTCGCTCGCGCCCAGAAGGGGCGGGGCGGTGTGCTGCACACTGCTCACGGTGCGGCCTTGAGCGCCGCGGCGAACGCGCCGAGTTCCGGGCCGATCAGCATGAGTTCCCTCGGCAGCCGGCGAGCGAGATCGCTCTCCAGGGCGGTGAACAGTTCGACGTGGGCCAGCGAGTCCCAGGTCTCGGTGTCCTCCGGGCGCGTGTCCAGGCCCTTGACCGGAGGGGTGCCCATGACGCGGGCGAAGACGGCCTCGATCCGTTCGGAGACCTCGTGATGTTCCATGAATCCGTCCTGTGCTCGACATGCTTGATGGGGGGGAGGAGAGGGAGTGGGGGGGTGCGGGGTGGGCCGGTTCAGGCCGTGGGGACCGGGCGGCCCGCGTGCTCGGCCGCGGCCCAGAACCCGGCCCTCGCCAGGTGGCGCACGTACCGGACGAGGGTGGGGACGTCCACCGGAGGGTGGTGCAGCCCTCGCGCGGCCAGGGCCTCGTTGGTGCGGGGCGCGAGGAAGCGGGGGCTGCCGCCCAGGACGCGGCCGGCGATCACCGACAGCAGGCGTGACGCCGGGTCCGCGTCCGGCCTGTCGGCCCACTTCTCGAGCCGCGTCGTCCATGCGGGCAGCGGGAGCACGTCCACGCGCAGCCCAAAGTCGGCGAGCGCGATGGCGAGATCGGTCATCGGGGTCGGCCGCGGGTGGCAGATGTGGGTGACGGGCGCGCCGCTGTCGGGTCCTGCCGCCGCCAGGGCGACCAGTGCGTCGGCGGCGAAGTCCACGGGGGTGATGTTGACCGAGGTGTCCGGGAGCGCGCCCATGGCCACGGCGGTCCGTGCCAGGAGCCAGAAGTCGTCCCCGCGGGGCTGGCACGCCCCCGTGGCACGGTCGCCGACGATGCGGTCGAGCCGGTGGACGGCGGTGGGCAACTCCGCTGCCAGCACCATCAGTTCGGCGGTCCGTTTGGTCTGCCCGTAACCGGAAGCCGCCGCGAACCGGCCCTCGGGGGCGGTGTCCTCGGTGACGGATCCGGGGGCCGGTCCGAACACCTCCGACGTGGAGAGGAAGTGAACCGCGGCGCCTCGCGCGGCCGCGAGGCGCAGCACGGCCGCGGTCCCCGCCACGTTGGCGGCCTCCAGCATGCGCGCGGGCTTCACGAGATTGACCTCCGCGCCCGCGTGGACGACGGTGCCGACCCGCTCGGCCAGGCTCTGGAAGCCGTCCCGGCCGAGCCCCAGGTCGGGGGCGGTCAGATCGCCGGGCACCGGCACGATCCGCGTGCGGTCGAGATCCTCCAGCCCGTAGCCGGCCAGGGAGCCTCGCAGCCGGTCCAGGGCCGCGCTCTCCGTCGCCCCGCGGACCGGACAGTGCACCTGCGCGTCGGTCTTCAGCAGTAGCGCCCTGAGCAGGAACGATCCGACGAAGCCGGTGGCGCCGGTGAGCAGGACGCCCGAACCTCCGGCGCCAGGGCCGCGGTTCGTCTCGTGCACGCGACCGGCTCCCGCCGCCGCGGCACTCACCTCGTTCCGAACGGATTGTCGATCACGTAGCGCCAGCGGCCGTCGGCGCCTCGCTGCGCCACGTCGGTCGCGGTCCCGCCGAGGTCGACTGTCTCGCCGTCAGTGGCGACTCCGCACAGCTTCCAGTCGGCGACCAGGAGTGCGGTATCCCCCGCGACGTACGTGTGGCGGAGTCGGATGTCGATGGGCAGCCCGTAGCCGAGGAAGCGCCCGTTGGCAGCGAGCAGCCCCTCGCCGGTCACGGGATGCCCCGGGTCGGGCACCAGAACGGCGTCCTCCCGATAGAGCCGCGAAAGGCCCTGCGCGTCACCCGCGTTGAAGACGGCCATGAAAAGGGCGGGCAGTTCCGCCGCCTCGGAGGGCAGACCGGCGTCCACCGTGCACATGTCGATACTTGTCACGACGGCGAACACTAAGCGTGATCAATGCTGCACACAAAGTTATGGCGCGAGGGTGGCGGCGCGATGTTGACGCTTGCGTGACCGGTCCTTCTGTCAAGCGGAACGTGCGTTTATCGTTTCGCGGCGTGGACATTCATCCGATGCGCAAGAAGCTCGCCCCTCTCGGCGCCGCCATGGCCCTGACCGGTGTGGTGATCGCGGCGGGCGCCCTGTGGCCCGAGCCCCGAGAGACCACGGCGGGCCGTCAACAACAGGCGGTGGCAGCGGAGTTGGCGCACTGGCCGGCTCCCGTGGCGGAGAAGCTCGCGAAGGTCATCACCGCGCACGACCACGAGGGCGCCTACGCCGTCTTCGACGCGGACAACACCTCGTACCGCAACGACCTCGAGGAGTCCCTGCTGCCGTTCCTGGAGATGAAGGGCGTCCTCACCCGCGACACGATGGACCCGGCCCTGAAGATCATTCCTTTCAAGGACACGGCCACGCACAAGGAGACCCTGACCGAGTACTACGCGCGGCTGTGCGACATCGACGACCAGGTGTCCTATCCGTGGGCCGCGCAGATCTTCTCCGGCTTCACGCTGAGGCAACTCAAGGGCTATGTCGATGAGTTGCTGGCCTACGACGGGACGCTGCCCGGTGGTGCGAAGCCGCCGCAGGTCTCCACCGGTATGCAGGAGCTCTACCGTTCGCTGACGAAGCACGGCATCAGGGTGTACGTGGTGAGCGCCGCGAGCGAGGACCTCGTGCGCATGGTGCTCGCCGACCCCAAGTACGGCTATTCCGTGCGGCCCGAGAACGTGCTGGGTGTCTCCGCCCTCCTCAAGGACCGCACGACGGGTGACGTCACGAGCTCCCGCAAGGAGATCGCCGCCGGCCGCTTCGACCCCGCGAAGCTCGCCGACCGCGAACTGACGTCGACGCTGTGGGCTCCCGCCACCTGGTACGAGGGCAAGCCCGCCGCGATCTCCACGTACGTCGACCCCTGGCAGAAGCCGATCCTGGCCGCCGGTGACACCCCGAAGAGCGACGGCCCGATGCTCTTCCGGTCCACTGACGTCGAGCACGGCGGCGTACGGGTCTGGGTCAACCGCAAGGACGCGTACATGAAGGAGATCGACGGGATGAAGGCCGCGGGGGCGCAGCGGCAGAAGGAGTTGGGGCAGAAGGTGACGGCGGACAAGCGGTGGCTGACGGTGACACCCGATCAGATTCGCTGAGCGCGGCGGGCGTTGGGCAGCCCACGCGCCGGGTCACGTGCGCGCACCGCGGGTCGACCTGAGCGCCCTCAAGGGACGAGGACGATCCGGCCGCGGACTCCGCCCTCGGCCATGGCCCGGTACGCGGCGGCGGCTTCGTCGAGCGGGGTGACTGCGTGGACGCGCACCGGCAGTTCTCCCGTCGCGACCCGGGAGAACAGTCCGGCGAGCAGCGTGCCGTCGGGGCGGGCGAACACGACCTCGACGGTGACGCCGCGCTCCTCGGGGAGCCGCGCGGCCGGCTGCACGCCGATGAAGCGGCCCCCGTCGCGGACCGCCCGCAGTGCCTCCTCCTGGAGCGCTCCGGCGTCGGCCACGGCGTCCCAGCCCCGACCGGCTTCGGTGGCGAAGCCGGCGCCGAGGCTCCGGACGAACGGTTCGTCGGCGGCACGGGCCATCCCGGTCACCCGCCAGCCGCGGCCCTGCGCGAGGACAGCGACGTACGCGCCCACGGCACCGGCCGCGCCGGTCACGAGCAGGCGCCCGCCCTCGTCCGGCGCGTCGCCCAGCAGCTCGACGAGCTGCGCGGCCGCGGTGGCGTTGAGCGGAACCGTCGCCGCCTCGACCAGGTCCGTGCGGTCGGGGACGACGGCGACGTTCGCGGCGGGGGCCAGGAGGTGCTCGGCGTGGGATCCGTGGTCGCGGTCGAACCCGTCGACGAACCCGGCGACCCGGGTGCCCGTCTCCAGTCCGACGCCGGGCCCCACGGCTTCCACCGTTCCGGCGAAGTCCCAGCCCAGACCGGTGTGTTCGGACTGGTGGACCATGCCGAGCCGGTGGAAGACGCCTCCGGCCACCCCCAGATCGACCGGGTTGACCGCCGCTGCGGCGATCTTGACGCGGATCTCCCCGGGACCCGGTTCGCCGATGGGGACCTCGACGGTCTCGATCGACGCGGGGCCGGACGGAACGCGTACCACGGCTCGCCGCGACATCGTCTGATTCATCGTCAACTGCTCTTTCGTGAAGGGCTCGTGGGGTGGTCTTGCCATCCCTTGGGCGCAGCACCACCATGAAGGAACCCGCTCTCCAGCGGGAAGTAGGCACCTTGAAGTGCCTAAGTCACCGAGCGGAGGAGACGAGCCATGCCGACCAGTACCGCGTCCCAGCGGAGGGCCGCGGCCAAGGCGGAGTACGACGCGTTCCTCGCGGCCTGCCCGAGCCGTCAGCTCCTGGAGCGCATCTCCGACAAGTGGGTCGCCCTCGTGCTCGCCGCGCTGGGCGGGGACGGTCCGCTGCCGGGCGCCGCCGACGGCGGCGCGCCCAGGCCGCTGCGCTTCTCCGAGCTGTCACGCCGGATCTCGGGCGTGAGCCAGAAGATGCTGACGCAGACGCTGCGTTCGCTCGAGCGCGACGGGATGGTGACCAGGACCGTGACGCCCACGGTGCCCGTCACGGTCACGTACGAGCTGACCGGTCTGGGGCGGTCTCTCCAGGGAGTCATGCGGGGCATCAAGGCATGGGCGGAGGGGCACATGGACGAGGTTCTCCAGCACCGCGACGGCTACGACCAGGAGAAGAAGCGCGACGCCGCCGGCTGACGGGCACGGGCGTCCCCGGATCTCCCCGGACTCCCCCGCCCCTCAGCCGGTGTGGGCCACCAGGGCGTCGACGAGCCGGGGCCAGAGTTCCCGGGGGCGGTCGTGGCCCATGTCCGGGACCAGGAGGAGTTCGGCGCCGGGGACGAGCTCCGCGGTGCGCCGGCCGCCGCTGGGGTCGATGAGGGTGTCGTCCAGTCCGTGGATCACCAGGGTCGGCGTCCGCAGACCGCGCAGCGCGTCCGCGCGGGAACCGCTGAGGATCATCGCGCCGAGCTGGCGTCCGATGCCCTCGGGGTAGTGGGCGCGGTCGTAGCTCGCGGCGGCCAGTTCGCGGAGGGCCGCCGGGTCGCCGTAGCGCCGGGAGGCCCACACCAGCTCACGTTCCGACGCGGCGACGTACGCCTCGCGGTCCGCGGGTTTCGGGGTGAACAGGACCGCCTGGGCCTCGGGGCCGGGTCGGCCGTACTCGCTCTCGCCGGTCGAGGACATCATCGACGTCAGGGTCAGCACCCGCTCGGGGGCGGTGAGGGCCATCGTCTGGGCGATCATTCCGCCCATCGAGGCGCCGACCACGTGAGCGCGTCCGATGCCGAGCGCGGTGAGCAGGCCGAGGCCGTCCTCGGCCATGTCGGACAGCCGGTAGGGGATCATCGCGAGCGCGGCGGGCAGGTCTCCCGAGCCCACGGCGGCGATGAACGCGCCCATGTCGACGGGGTGGTCCGCGAACTTGGTGGACAGACCGCAGTCGCGGTTGTCGTACCGGATCACGTAGCGGCCGCGCCCGGCCAGCTCCCGGCAGAAGTCCTCGTGCCAGGCGAGCAGCTGCGCCCCGAAGCCCATCACGAGCAGGACCGGTGGGTCGCCGGGGTCACCGAAGGTCTCGTAGGCGAGGGACACCTCGGGGGACACGTCGACGATCGGCATGGGCGCACCCTTTCACGGCAGCCCCTGCGGCGCACCTCGATTTCCCCCGCGAGACAGCGTCTGACCTGCGTCTATGCGCCGGCCCTCCGCGAAGCGCGGGCGCCCGTCAGCCCGCCGTGCGGCGCCACCGCGCGTCGGCCTGCACCCATTCCGCGTCCCAGCCGGCCAGCCGCCGCCGCTCCACGAGCAGGCGCACACCCTTCGTGCCGGCCCCGACGACGACGGCCGTGCCGCCCGCGGCGAGCAGCCCGGCCATGGCTCCGCCGAACAGGGATTCGGCCGGGTTCACCGGCGGTGCCAGCCGGTCGCCCTCCCGGTCCGTCCACACGGTGACGTGCGCCCCCGCCGCGGTCCCGGCGGCGACCTTCGCGGTGCCGGTGTGCTCGATGCCGTCGGGGGCGGTCCAGCGCACGGTGGCGCGGGTGCCGCCGCCGCCCGGCTGCATGATCTGCGGACGCGGGGCCTCCTTCACCACGACGGCGGAGAGCTCCAGACGCTCCGCCCGCTGCCTGCTGAGCGACGCCTCCGTCGCCGTACCCGCCAGCACCCCGGCCAGGGCGCCGCCGAGCACGGCGAGGATCCAGGCCACGAGGACGACCCAGCCCTCGAACACATCACAGTCACGCGTGAGGGGGCCACGCCCCCACCACCTCAGCCGCCGGCGTACGTCACCCATGGGCCGACACCTCTTCACCCGGATCGAGGCCCTGTCCTCATTGTCGCGTGGGTCGCGCCGCGGCTCCAGGTGTCACCCGGGAACGGCCGGCTTCCGCACCCTCGTCAGGAGAACCCGGCGGGCGCCGGTGCGCACCTCGTGCGGCGCGACTGGGTAGCGTGGCAGCCGTGAATCGTCGGCGCGGGTGCATCAGGCGGGGAGTCCCCCGTGTGCTCGCGCTGTGTGCCGTTCTGGCCGGGCTGTTCCTGATGCACGGTTTCCCGGCGAACGCGGCCGGGGGCTGTCACGGCGAGGCGACGCCGCTGACCGCGTCGGCCCCGGCGCCGATGTCGATGTCGGGGCCCGCAGCGGGGCCGGAGACGGCAGCGGCGCACGCGGCCGGGCATGCCCCCGTGATTGCGGGCACCGCGCGCGACGTGCGGTCCGCGCAGGCCGGCCCCGCCGTGTCGCGGTCCGGGGGGGAGAGCAGCCGGGGCACGCCCGCCCCCGCCCCC
>NZ_JBHYTK010000013.1:26739-79439 GCF_042749255.1 Streptomyces sp. NPDC059524
TTTGGCGGCCCCCGGCGGCCCCGGCGCGCCCCGCCCCGCCCGCCCCGCGGGGGGGCCGCGGGGCGGGGGAACGGGGCGTCCCCCCCCCCCCCCCCCCCCGCCTGCCGCTGCCGTCGGCGGACACGGTTCTGGTGTTCGGCCTGGCTGCCCTGTTCATGACCTGGCTGATCGGGTGCCGGCCCGGCGCGGCCGGCCGGGCCTATCGCGGGCCGCCGTGGGGCGGCCGAGGGCTCCTGATCCAGGTGTGTGTCGCGCGGACGTGACGAGCGCCCGCCGCTCCCCCTCCCAGCCCTGCCCCAGGGCTTCCGGACGGGGACGGCGACCGCGTCATGCCCGTTCCCGCGCGCCCGCACCCGGGTGCGCCCACCCGAAAGACACCCACCATGCCCGTGAAGAACCCCTTCACCCCCGCCACCCCCCTGACTCCCGTCACCCGAACCACTCCCGTCACTCCCGTACGCCGCCGGGCCCTCGCGACCGCCGCGGCCACCGCCGTGCTCGCCCTCGCCCTCGCGGCCTGCGGCTCGTCGGAGGACTCCGGGTCCGGCCACACGTCGATGCCCGGGATGGACCACAGCGCCTCGGCCGCACCGGGCGGCGCCTTCAACGACGCGGACGTGACGTTCGCGCAGCAGATGATCCCGCACCACCGGCAGGCCCTGGAGATGGCGAAGCTCGCCGACGGCCGCGCCGCCGACCCCGAGGTGAAGAGCCTCGCCGCCGCCGTCGAGAAGGCCCAGGATCCCGAGATCAGCACGATGAACGGCTGGCTCAGCGCCTGGGGCGAGCCCCGTCCGACGGCCGGCTCCTCGCAGCACGAGGGCGGCGACATGCCCGGCATGGACCACTCGGGTGGCTCGGGCACGGCCGGGATGATGTCCGACCAGGACATGGACGACCTCGAGGCCGCCCGGGGCAAGGACTTCGACAAGAAGTTCGCCCGGCTGATGACCGCCCACCACGAAGGGGCGATCGCCATGGCCGAGGACGAGCGGAAGCACGGCGAGAACGCCGACGCGAAGAAGCTCGCCGCTGACGTGATCAAGGGGCAGAGCGCCGAGATCACCCGGATGAAGAAGATCCTCGACCGGCTCTGATCCGCCGGCCGACGCACGACGGCGGCCGGTTCCGGCACCCCGGGGAGCCACCCCGGCCCGGAACCGGCCGCTTCACCCGCCCGCCCCGCCCACCGACCGGCCCGTTGCCGTCCGCCCCCGAGGAGACGCGCCCATGGACGCCGCACTGCACGCCGTACTGCACGCCCTGGAGATCGCCGGCGCGATGACCTGGGAGGTCACCTGGGCCCTGATCCTCGGCTTCGCGCGCTTCGTCGGCACCGGCGGCCTGGGGATGCTGCGCATGATGGGCGGCGCGCCGGACGACGCGTCTACGCCCCCCGGACGGGCGTCGATCGGACCCGTGACGCGGTGGTGGGGGTGGCCGGGCGCGAGGCCGCGGCGCTCGTGATCGACGGCCGGGTGCCGGTCCCGCGCCGCCGGTTGCGCCGACGCCGGCCACAGCCGTACCGCCGTCAGGCCCGCGCCCGCCGCGAGGGCGCCGAGCGCGGCGACGGCCCAGCCGAGTCCGGCCGTGGCGCCGAGCCGGCCCGCGAGCGGATAAGTGAGCAGCCAGCACGCGTGGGACAGCGAGAACTGGGCCGCGAACGCCGCCGTCCGGTCCGCCGGGGGTGCCGAGCGCCGGATCAGGCGGCCGGTCGGCGTGAGCACCATCGAACACGCCGCGCCGAACACCGCCCACGCCGCCAGCAGGGCCGGCCACCGCCAGCTCCCGTCCCGCCCGGCCGTGACGGCGCCGGTCCCCGCGAAGGCGACCGTCAGCAGCAGGGCGCCGCCGAGCGTGACCCGACGGTCCGGCACCCGGTCCAGGACGCGCGGCACGAGCAGCGCGACGGCCATCGACCCGGCTCCGTAGCAGCCCAGGGCGAGGGAGAGGGAACCGGCGGACAGGCCGAAGACGCCCTTGACGTACACGACGGAGTTCACGGTGACCAGGGCGCTCGCGCAGGCCACGGCCAGGTTGAGCGCGAGCAGGGCGCGCAGTTGCGGGAGGCGGAGGAAGAGGCGGGCGCCCGCGGTGGCCTTCGGGCGGGCGGAGCCGGCGGCCGGCGCGGCGGCCGGCTTGGGCAGGGTGACGGAGACGACCAGGGCGGCCGAGGCCAGAAAGCCGAGGACGGTGCCGGTGAACAGCCGGTCGTACGTCACCAGGGTCAGCAGCAGCCCGGCGAGCGCGGGACTGAAGAGGCTCTCCAGGTCGTAGGCGAGCCGGGACAGCGACAGGGCCCGGGTGTAGTCGCGCTCCTCGGGCAGCACGTCCGGGATCGCCGCCTGGAAGACCGGGGTGAACGCGGCCGAGGCCGACTGCAGCAGGAAGATCA
Source organism: Streptomyces sp. NPDC059524 (assembly GCF_042749255.1). Taxonomy (NCBI): domain Bacteria; kingdom Bacillati; phylum Actinomycetota; class Actinomycetes; order Kitasatosporales; family Streptomycetaceae; genus Streptomyces; species Streptomyces sp. NPDC059524. Next base: position 29,135 of record NZ_JBHYTK010000013.1, read on the forward strand.
GGACGTAGACCTGCCAGACCTGGTCGACGAGGGGCAGGCACAGGGCGACCGCCGCCCGGGTCAGGTCGGCGCCCACCAGCAGGGTCCGGCGCGGCAGCCGGGCGGCGAACGCGCCGAGGGCCGGGGCGACGAGCACGTACGCCACCATCTTGATCGCCAGCGCGGTGCCGAGGACCCGGCCCGCGCCGTTGCCCGCGATGTCGTACGCGAGCAGGCTCAGCGCCACCGTCGCGAGGCCGGTGCCGGTGAGGGCGACGGCCTGCGCTGCGAACAGACGGCGGTAGGTGCGATCACGCAGGACGGACAGCATGCGGCGGCTCCCCGGGCGTCGGCGACCCCCTGAGCATAACCATCATGTGCGCATCTGCGCACATGATGGTTATGGGCATATGACGGTCCCGGGCTCTAGGGTTGCCGCATGCCCGAACGCGAACCAGTCCCAGCTGCGGCAGGTGCGCATCTGCGCGAGCCCGACGCCGCCCGGCTCACCGAGGCGACGCGCGTGTTCGCGCTGCTGTCCGACGCGACGCGACTGCACCTGCTGTGGCTCCTCGCGCTGGAGGAGTCGGACGTGAGCACGCTGACCGAGCGGTGCGCCGTGTCGCGCACGGCCGTCAGTCAGCATCTGGCCAAGCTGCGGCTCGCGGGCCTCGTCGAGACGCGCCGCGAGGGCCGGTACGTCCACTACCGGCTGACCGACGGGCACTTGAGGCGGCTGGTCATGGAGGCGCTCAGCCACGCCGACCACCGCGTCAGCGGTCAGGCGCCGCACGACTGACGGACTGTCAGGCCGTCGGGTCCCAGAGGCCGCCGGCCGCGCCTCGCTCGAGATGCTCGGTGACCGGAGCGACGCCGATCACCCGCTGAGACAACGGGAATTGGCCGGGAGCAGTCGCCGAAGCGCGGGGAATCACCCGGGAACACCTCAACGGCCGGAACGGCCCGGCCCCGCGAACTAGAGTCCCCGGCATGCCCGACCTCTCCCATCTCGCCGCCGTCCAGGAGTCCTACGACCGGGTCGCGTCCGCCTACGTCGAGCGGGTCAAGACCCCGGCGGAGCTGGATCCGCTGTCGCGAGGGATGCTCGACGTGTTCGCGGAGACGACGCGGACGGCGGGGCTCGGGCCCGTCGGGGACCTGGGGTGCGGACCGGGCAGGGTCACGGCCTATCTGGCGGAGCGGAACGTGCCGGCGTTCGGCATCGACCTCTCCCCCGCCATGGCCGGTCTGGCCCGCGCCGCCCATCCGGACCTGTGGTTCGGCGTCGGCTCGATGACCTCGCTGCCGATCAGGGACGACGCGCTCGGCGGCGTCCTCGCGTACTACTCCACGCACCACACCCCACCGGAGTCGCTGCCGCTGCTGTTCGGCGAGTTCCACCGGACACTCGCGCCGGGCGCCAGCCTGATGCTGGCCGGCCACGTCGGGACCGGACAACATCTGCGCCCCACCGAGGCGTACGGCGGCCATCCGGTCTCCTACGCGTCCTACCTGCTGCCCCCGGACCGCATCGCCGCGCTCCTGACCGGGGCGGGCCTCGCCCTCACCGCACGCCTGGTGGAGGAACCCGCCGAGGGCGCCGACCGGACCTACGCCACCTTCCTCGCCCGCAAGCCCGTGCTGCTGCGCGGCTGAGCCCGCTGTACGAACCTGGAAGGAGTGAAACGGCCGGCTTTGTGGAGGTAGTCATGACTGCCCAGGTCACGGTGGGGCTGGACGGCTCCCCCGAGAGTGTCGCCGCCGCCCGCTGGGCGGCCCGCGAGGCCGTGCTGCGCGAGGTTCCGCTGCGGCTGGCCCACGTGGTGGAGCGCAAGGACGAGGCGCCGTCCGAGGACGACCGGCTGCACGCCGAGCGGATCGACGCGCTGCTCCGGGACGAGGCCGACCGCACCCGGCGGGAGCACCCCGACCTGGAGGTCCTCACCGAGCGGCTGCACGGCCGGCCGGCGGCCGAGCTCACGGCGGCGGCGGACGAGGCCGACCTGCTGGTGCTCGGCTCGCGCGGGCTGGGGACCGTGCACGGTTTCGTCTCCGGCTCGGTCGCCCTGTCGGTCCTCGGCAGCGCCCGGCATCCGGTCGTCCTGGTCCGGGCGCGGGAGACCGAGCGGGCCGCCGCGTCCCGCGGGATCGTCGTGGGCGTCGACATCGAGCACTCCTGCGACCCCCTGCTGGCCTTCGCCTTCACGGAGGCGGCCCGCCGCAACGCCCCGATCCGGTTCCTGTACAGCCGGCCGCTGCCCACCTTCTACGGATACGGCGGTGTCATGGATCCGAAGATGGGCGAGAAGGAACGGATCGGGGCGCTCGGCAGCCTCGACGAGCGGCTGACGCCCTGGCTCGAACGGTTCCCGGACGTGGAGGCCACCGCCGGGGCCGTCGAAGGCCCCGCCGGAGACCGTCTGGAGGACTCGTCGCAGGACGCGGAGCTGGTGATCGTGGGCCACCGCCCCCGCAAGCTCCCCGTCGGCCCGCGCCTGGGCCACGTCATCCACACGGTCGTGCACCACAGCACCGCCCCGGTCGCGGTCGTCCCGATGCCCTGAGGCAGGGCGTCGGGTCGTCCCGACGATCCGGGCCGGGCGTGGCTCAGTCCGTCGCCGGAACGCCCAGGACGGCCCGCATGCCGCGCAGCGCCCAGTCCTCCGCCCGGCTGTCGCCGTGCAGGAGGCGCGCCGGGGTGATGCCGGCGGCCAGGGACTCCAGGCCGTAGACGACCTGGGCCGTGTCCGTGCCGGGCGGAAGGTCGCCCGCGGCCACGGCGGTCTCGATGTCGCGACGCAAGGTGTCGCGCCAGCGGCCGCGGCCCTCGGCGATCCGGTCGTGCACGGCGCCGGTGCGGCCGTCGTAGTCGTAGGTGACCTGGGTGAGCAGACAGCCGCCCGAGTAGCCGGGATCGGCGCCGTAGCGGACCCAGGCAGCGCAGGCCGCGAGCAGACGCGGCAGGCCGGGGTCGAGGTGGCGCACCGGCTCCCAGACCTGGGTGCGGAAGGCGTCCATGACCAGCTCCACGGTCTCCAGCTGGAGCTTCTCCTTGCTTCGGAACTGTCCGATCACGCCCGCCTTGCTCATCCCGAGCCGGTCCGCGAGGCGGCCGATCGTGACGCTGTCCAGACCTTCCACCGAAGCGAGTTCGGCGGCGGCCCCCAGCACCGATCGCCGGGTCTCGAGCGCTGCCTGAGCCGATGCACGTCCTGCCATGCGAAGGAGTTTAGCAAACGACCGTACGGCATTGACGTACGAACGATCGTACTCTTAAATCCTCGCCATGACGCCTTCCGGCTCCGCCCCGCCCGCCTCCTCGCCCGACCCTTCGGCCGCCCCTCCGCCCGACGCCTCGGCTGCCCCTTCGACCGTCTCGCCCGGCGCCTCGGCGCGCCGTGCCTCGCTCGCCCTGCTGCTCGCCTGCGCCGGCACCTTCCTCAGCTTTCTCGACGCCACCGTGACGAATCTGGCGGTGCCGCCGATCGCCGCCGACTTCGACGTCTCGCTCACCACCGTGTCGTGGGTCGCCACGGCCTACGTGATCCCGTTCGCCGCGCTGCTCGCCCCGGCCGGGCCGCTGGCCGACGCGGTGGGCCGGGCCCGCCTGTTCCTGGCCGGTGTCGCCGTCTTCACCGCCGCTTCGCTGCTCATCGCCGTGGCCCCGGACCTGCCCGTGCTGCTCGGCGCGCGCGCCGTCCAGGGGCTGGCCGCCGCCCTGCTGGTCCCCGCCTCGCTGGGGCTCGTGCTCGCGGAGATCCCGGCCGAACGCCGGCGCGCCGCGATCGGCGTGTGGAGCGCGGCGGGCGCCCTCGCCGCCGCCGCGGGGCCCGCCCTCGGCGGCGTCCTGGTCGAGGTGCTCGACTGGCGGGCCCTGTTCTGCCTCAACCTGCCGGTCGGCGTCTGGGTGCTCATCGCCGGACGCAGGCTCCCGGCCGCCGAGTCCCGAGCGGGACGGGGCCCCGACCTCGTGGGCGGCCTCCTGCTCGCCGTCGCCGTCGGCTCGGCGGTGTACGGGCTGACGCAGGGCCCCGGGCACGGCTGGACCTCCGCGTACGTGACGGCCGCCTTCGGCGCCACCGTGATCGCGGGCGCGGCGACCGTGCTGCGGGCGCTGCGGCATCCGCGTCCCGCGCTGCGGCTCGACCTGTTCCGCAGCCGGTCCTTCGCCGTCGCGAGCGGCGTCTCCCTCGCGTACGGCGCGGGGCTCTTCACCACGATGCTGCTCGGGGTGCTCTTCATGACGGACGCCTGGCACTACTCCGCCCTGGAGGCCGGCCTCGCGATGAGCCCGGCGGCGCTCGTCACGGCCCTGGTCGGAGTCGGCATCGGACGGCTCGGCATCGGCATCGCCCCGCGCACGATGGTGGTGGCGGGCTCGGCCCTGATCGCGGCCTCGGCGGCCGCGCTGGCCCTCTTCGTCGGCACCGAGCCGCACTTCTGGACGCTCTGGCTCCCGACCGGCACGGTCATGGGCCTCGGCGTCGGCCTCACCACCGTGGGTGTCTCCAGCGCGGCCGCGCTCTCCGTCGCGCCGCGGCACTTCGCCGCCGCCACCGGCATGGTCATGGCCGCCCGGCAGGTGGGGGGCGGCCTCGGCATCGCCGCCACCGCCGTGATCGTCGCGGAGGTCTCGGGTGCGGGTGCGCGCCCGTACGCCGCCGTGTACTGGTTCGCCGCCGGCGTCGCTCTGGCCGCCGCCCTCGGCGGTCTCGCCTTGCGCGGCACTCCCCCGCCGGCGCCGCGCCCCGCGGCCGCCGCCCACGCCTACGAAGGAGACCAGCGATGACCTCTCGGACCTACGGAACCTCGCGGACCTCGGAAGCCCCCCGCCGCCCGCCCGCCGATCTCGCCGCCGAACGGGCCGACCCGCACTGCATCGCCCCGGACACCGCCGCCGAACTGCTCCGCGACCGTCCGTGGCAGCGTCTCGCGGTGCTCGGCGACAGCGTCACCGCCGGCGTGATGGACCCGCTGCCCGGCTACCTCGACCGCTCCTTCGCCGACCGCTTCACCGACGCCCTCGCCGCCACCCGCCCCGGTTTCGCGGCGGTCAACCTCGCGGTGCCGTATCTCCTGCTCGACGAGATCCGCGACCGGCAGCTCGGCCCCGCGCTGGAGTTCGCGCCGGACGTGGTGCTGGTGAGCGCGGGCGGCAACGACGCGTTCCGCGCCTTCGACCCGGTGGCGCTGCGTTCCGGTCTGGCCTCGCTCCTCGCGCCCCTCGCCGGCACCGGCGCCCTCGTCGTCACGATCGGCCTGTTCGACCTCGCCCGCTCTGGCCTCGTCCCGCCGGAGCACGCCGAGGGCATGGCCCGCCGCTTCGACGAACTCGACCGGATCACCGCCGCCCTGACCCGCGAACTCGGCGGCGTCCACGTGGACACCCACCACCACCCGCTGTCCGCCGACCCGTCCATCTACGCCGAGGACCGCGTCCACGCCAACGCCCGTGGCCACGCCGCCGCGTTCGCCGCCATCGCGACGACGTTGGGGCAGGCTGCCGGTGACGGGGCCAGGCCCGCGTAGCGTGGTGCCCATGCGCAGCCCGAAGAACCGATGGCCGAAGCTCGATGAGGTGAGCGGCATCGAAGACGCGACGCCGCTCATCCTCGAATGGCTCGGCGAGCAGGGCGTCGACGCCCTGCTCCGCGTGGATGCCGCGCGCATGCGGGAGGGCCTCCCGCCGTGGACCTTCGCGGCGAGCGGTGGCCCCTTGCCGCACGGGCTGCGGGCCGACGGTGCCACCGCCGGGGAGTGTCTCGGCCGCGCGTTGCTCGTGCTGCGCGACGCGGGGGTGACCGTGCCCTTCTGAACGGGGCGGCCGGGTCAGTACGTCACGGTGATGCGCCGGGCCGGGCCGTCCACGCGGACCAGACCTCCGTAGGGGATGACCAGTTGGGGATCCGTGTGGCCCAGGTCCACGTCGAAGACGGCCATCGTGTGCGGGGCGTACGTGGCCAGGGCGCGCAGGACCGCCTCGCGCTGCTCGTCGGCGTAGAGCCGTCGGGCCTGGAGGTCGTTCGGGCGATCGAAGGACCAGGCTTTGGCACGGCCCATGAGGAGGGCGGGGAAGCGGGCCAGCAGGCCGCGTTCGCCCATGTTGCGCAGGATCCGGTGGACCTCCTCCGCGCGCGGGAGTTCCTCGGACGTCTCCAGGAACAGCATGCCGCCCTCGTAGGCCGAGACGTCCCGTTCGATCTCGCGGTCGGCCATGAGGAGCCAGGAGAGGATCTCCAGGTTGCCGCCCCAGGCGCGGCCCTCGACGGTGCGCTCGGGGCGGTGCCAGATCCAGCCGTCGGCCGGCTCCGAGTCCGGTTCCGCCTCGAAGGTGGCGGGGTCCGCCCAGTCGCGGTCGGTGTCGCGGTAGCGCTCGGCGGGGCGCAGTTCGTAGGGGCCGTGGGTGAACAGGGCGGCGCGCAGGGACTCGGCGGTCAGCGGGTGGAGGCTGTGCGGGCGGCCGAACTCCGTCATCAGGCAGCCCCCGTGGTAGCCGACGATGCCCAGGTTCCGCAGGAACAGCAGCAGGTTGGTGTTGTCGCTGAAGCCGAAGAACGGCTTGGGGTGGGCGCGGATCAGCTCACGGTCCAGGAACGGGAGCACGGTGATCTGGTCGTCGCCGCCGATGCTGGCCAGCACCGCCTTGATGTCCGGGTCGGCGAACGCGGCGTGGAGGTCGTCGGCGCGCTGCTGGGGCGTGGAGTTCATCTTCCGGGTGGACGGGTACTCGACGGGCTCCAGGCCGAACTCCGTGCGCAGCCGTTCGAGGGCGAGCTCGTACGGGAGCGGGAGGAGGCCCGGGAGCCCGGAGGAGGGCGAGAGGACCGCGACGCGGTCGCCGGGCACGGGCTTGGGCGGATACTCGGGCGGCTTCATCCGCCGAGGATAGGAATCCGGTTCCCGGCGCGCACCCGCGTTTCCCGGGCGCGGCCCGCGGGTTCAGCCCGTCTCGGGCTCGGCGGGCCGGCCGATCGCGATCATGGCGGCGTCGTCGTCGAGGCGCCCGCCCACGTACCGCAGCAGATCGCTCCGCAGGCGGTGCAGGAACCGGTCGGGGTCCTTCTCGGTCCAGCCGGTGACGCGCTCGGTGAGCGGGTAGAAGGGGCCGCCGGGCTCCCGGGCCTCGGTCACGCCGTCCGTGTAGAGCAGGAGCAGTTCGCCCGGCTCGAAGGGGAACCGGTCGACGCGGTAGCGCGCCTGCGTCAGTTCGCCGAGGCCCAGCGGGGGCGCGGGCCGGGTCGCGTCCATGGACGTGGGCCGGCCGTCGCGCAGGACGATCGGCGGCGGGTGCCCGCAGGAGATCATCTGGACGGCGCCTCCGTCGTCGGGGATGTCGAGGAAGACGGCGGTGATGAAGGTTTCCCCGGGGCGGAGCGTCTCGCCGGGCTCCATGAGGTCCCAGCACACGCTCCGGTCCAGATAGGCCACCAACTCCCCGAGGCCCGCCTGGCGATGGGCCGCGCCGCGGAACGCGCCGAGCAGCAGCGCGGCGTCGCTCACCGCGGTGAGCCCCTTGCCCCGCACGTCACCGACCATCAGCCGGGTACCGGAGGTGGTGCGTGCCGCCGCGTACAGGTCCCCGCCGATCTGCGCCTCGGCCTGCGCGGCGAGGTAGCGGGAGGCGACGCGCAGCGGCCCGATCCGGCTGGGCAGCGGAGGCAGCACACTGCGCTGGGCGGCCTCGGACACCGACCGCACCCGCATCAGCTCCTCCGCCCTGCGGTCCCGCACGACGCAGAAGACCACGAGGCAGATCCCCACCAGGGCCAGGGCGATGATCTGCGCCTGGTGATTGGCCGAGAACAGTGCGTCGGGGTCGCGCAGAACGCCGATGAGTGCCTGGGCCAGCACCGCCAGCGCGGCGATCGCCCCCACGGTCCGGGGGCCGCCGAACGACGGGGTGATCGCCGGGGCCGCGACCAGCAGCGGCCCGAGGTGGACGTCGGGCGGCGCGAGGACGTCGATCACGACGACCGCGACGATCCACGCGACCGGCACGACGACCAGCGAACGGCTCGCCCGCGCCGGCCCACGGAGCCCCTCGGATCGCTGTGGCATGACTCCTGCCTACACCGCGCCCGTCCGCCTCGCACCAGCTGGCATGCACCCGACCACGGCTCACCTGGGCGGACGTCCGGCCGGGCCGCGGCCGAGGGGCGGGTGTCGGTCCCCGGTGGCAGGCTGGGGCCCGTACGGCATCTGCGAAAGGAATGCCCATGATCACCACCGATTTCGCCCCCGGCACGCCCTGCTGGCTCGACCTCGGTGCGCCCGACGTGCCGGCCGCGGCGGCCTTCTACCGCTCCACGCTCGGCTGGGACTACGAGCCCATGAGCGGCGGCGGGGAGGACATGGAAGGCGGGATGTTCCGCAAGGACGGCAAGATCGTCGCCGGCCTGGGCAAGCTCACCGAGCAGGGTGCCCGTCCCGCCTGGATGATCTACTACACCGTCGCCGACGCCGACGCGACGACGGAGGCCGTGGAGCGCGCCGGCGGCTCCGTGCGCGTCGCGCCGAGGGACCTCGGCGAGTGGGGACGCATGGCCCAGTACTCCGACCCCCTGGGCGGGCAGTTCGCCGCCTGGCAGCCCGGTTCGGACACGGGTGTCGAGCTGGTGGACGCCCCGGGCGCGCTGTCCTGGACGGAGCTCTACACGACCGACGCCAAGGCCGCGCAGGAGTTCTACGGCGCGGTCTTCGGCTGGCAGTTCTCCGACATGGAGCTGCCGGGCGGCGGCGGCACGTACACGCTCATCACGCCCGCGGGGCTGCCCCCGGAGCGTATGCAGGGCGGGCTGATGCAGCTCCCCGCGGAGCACCTCGCCCTCGCGGACGGACGCCCGTACTGGCACCCGGTGTTCGACGTCGGCGACTGCGACGCGACGGTCGCGCAGGTGACCGGGCACGGCGGCAGCGTCCAGATGGGTCCGGACGACGCCCCGGGCGTGGGCCGGCTGGCCGTGTGCCTCGACCCGTCCCGCGCGGACTTCGTCGTGCTGACCCCGGAGGCGTCGGCCGCGAAGTGACCTGACGGGTCAGGGCAACGGGCGGGGCGGGGAACGGCGGGGCCGGTGTCAGCAGGCCTCGCCGCTCCGCGCCGTCAGGGGGGCCCACGTGTAGCGGACGCGGACGCCGTGGTCGCGCAGCCAGTCGGTCTCGCGGTGCCGGAGTTCGTGCGCGGACTCCGGTGCGATGGCGCTGGGCCAGCGCACCAGGACCGCGGTGACGTCGCCCGTCTGCACGAGCTGCTTCACCCGGCGCCAGCCCGTGCGCCGGGCCGGGTCGGGCTCGCCGTACGTGTCGGTGACGACCTCGGCGATCGTCATGCCGCGCTCCCGGGCGAACGCGTGGCCTTCGGTCCGCGCACACTGCGTGGCCGGCCCCGGCAGGCCCGGGGTCCGGTCGGCGCACACGTACAGCACGACGGGTGAGGAAGCGGTGTCTCTGTGGGGGGTCATGGGCGCCTTCTGCCGGTCGGTCGGGGAGAGGGTGCGCCCCGCCGCGCGAAGGGGACGCGGAGGGGTCGTGCGAGGACGCCGGCCGTCACCGGCCACGCCGTCAGGAACGTCCCGTCGGACTGGACGGCCAGGGACAGCCCGTCGGGCTGGACTTTCCGGGGTGGGCCGTCGGGCCGGGCTGTCAGGGCTAGCCCCTCGAACCGGGCAGTCACGGGCGGGCCACCGCGCCAGGAAGTCACGGGCGGGCCGTCGCGTCGGCCACCCAGGGGCGCGCCGCCGAATCGGACAGTCACAGGCGGGCCACCGAGCCCAACTGGCATGGGCGAGCCGTCTCCCCGGACAGTCACAGGCGCGCCACCGCGCCAGGCCGTCACGGGTGAGCCGCCGAGCCAAGCTGTCACGGGCAGGCCACCGCGCCGAACAGCCACGGGCGAGCCGCCGAACCGGACAGTCACAGGTGCGCCACCGCGCCGAACATCCACGGGCAGGCCACCGCGCCAGGCCGTCACGGGAGAGCTGTCGCCCCCGACAGTCACAGGTGCGCCACCGAGCCTAACTGACACGGGCGAGCCGTCTCCCCGGACAGTCACAGGCGCGCCACCGCGCCGAACAGTCACGGGCAGGCCACCGCGCCAGGCCGTCACGGGTGAGCCGTCGCCCTCGACGGTCACGGGCAAGCCGCCGTGCCAGGCCGTCACGGGTGGGCCGTCAACTCCGCCCAGACGACCTTGCCTTCGGCTCGTGTCGAGTGGGCCGAGCCCCAGCGGTCCGCGAGCTGCTGGACGAGGAAGAGTCCCCGCCCGTTCTCCTCTCCGGGGCCCGCGCGGTGCGCGGTCGGGTGGACCGGGACGCGGCCCTCGTCGTGAAGCTCGATGCGCAGGCGCCGCTCGTCGCCGGTCAGCGTGAGGCCGCACAGGACCCGGCCGCTGCCGGTGTGCAGCACCGCGTTCGTCGTCAGCTCGGAGACCAGGAGCACCGCGTCGCAGCACGTGTCCCCCGGCACCTCCCAGGCACGGAGCCGGTCGCGCACGGTGTCGCGGGCCGATCTCGCGCTCGTACGCAGGGCGGGCAGGCCGAACCAGTACTCCCGGGGCTGCGCGTTCGTCGCTAAGGCGGGGGCGGGGGCCGAGGGCGTGGGCAGATGCACGGATGTCGCCTTCCAGTGCCGTCCGAGGGGCGGGCGCGGTGTGGGGACGCGGGCCGCGGCTCGCGCGGTGAGCGGTGAGTGCCGGGCCGGACCCCCTGCGCCGGATCGCCGACGACGGCACCGGCATCGGGCGGCCCCTCGGGGCCGGATGCCGCGTCGAAGCTGTGACTCGACCGCTCACATGGCCACTATGCGCGTGATCACGTTCAGGCTGCAACCGACTCCCTGATAATTTCAGCAGCGCGGGTATCACCCTGGCGTCGTCTTCAAGTCACTGCCAGAATGGCGATGTTGATGATCCTTCAGGAGGTTGGGCGTGAGTGAAGCCCGGTCCGCCACCAGCGCGCCGACGGTTCTGCGCATGATCCTCGGCCGCAGGCTGCAGGACATGCGGCTGGCCGCCGGCGCCTCGCTGGACGACGCGGCGAGGGCTCTGCGCGTGAAGTCCCTGACGATCCGTCGGCTGGAGAAGGCCGAGGTCGCCCTCAAACCCCTCTACGTGGAGAAGCTCCTCGAGACGTACGGCGCGGGCCGTCAGGAGATCGAGGAGTTCGTCGACCTGGCCGAGCAGGCCAACGAGCCGGGCTGGTGGCACTCCTACCGCGACGCCGTCCCCAGCTGGTTCACCGCCTACGTCAGTCTGGAGACCGGCGCCAAGACGCTGCGCACCTACGAACCCCAGTACGTCACCGGCCTGCTGCAGACCGCCGACTACGCGCGCGCGGTGCTGCGCGGCGGGCTGCCCAACGGCAGCGAGGAGGACCTCGACCGGCGTGTGGAGCTGCGGCTGCGCCGCCAGAGCCTGCTGGCAAAGCCCGACGCGCCCACGCTGTGGGTCGTCATGGAGGAAGCGGTCCTGCACCGGGTGGTGGGCGGACCGGAAGTGATGCGCGAGCAGATCGACTGGCTCCTGGAGGCCTCCGAGCTCGCGCACATCAGCCTCGACATCGTGCCCTTCGCCGCGGGCGCGCATTTCGGGGCGTGTGCCCCGTTCACGTATTTCCGGTTCGAGGAGCCCGAGCTGCCCGACATCGTCTACAGCGAGCTGCTGTCCGCGTCCGTGTACCTGGACCAGCGCGTCGACGTCGTCGCCCATCTCGAGGCGCACTCCCGCATGGCGCTGATGACGTCGTCGGAGGACAGCAAGGCGCTCCTGAACCGCATGCGCAAGGAGTACTCATGACGATCACCGACGAGGGCGTCTACAACGGGATGCCGGCCCGCGACCTCGGGGAGCAGGGCTGGGAGCGCCCCTGGAGCGGTCCGAACGGCGGCCAGTGCGTCGAGACGAAGCTGCTCGCCGACGGCCGGGTGGCCGTACGGCAGTCGACCGACCCGGCCGGGCCCGCGCTGATCTACGCGCCGGAGGAGATCGCCGCGTTCGTGCGCGGCGTCAAGGAGGGTCTGGCCGATCATCTGACCGCCGGGTGAACCGGCGGGCACGAGGGGCGACGGCACCGGTCGCGCCCCCTGGCCCACGGGCCGAGCGACAGCCGGCGCGGAAGCCGACGGAGACACGCGTGAAGGGGAGCACATGAGCACCAGGCAGGCCGGCCGGGATCTCGACACCAGCAAGGCGCACTCGGCCCGGATGTACGACTACTTCCTCGGTGGCAAGGACCACTTCGAGATCGACAAGGAGGCGGCCCTGGTCGCCGCGCAGGCCCATCCGGGGCTGTACGTGACGGCGCGGGAGAACCGGGCGTTCATGCACCGGGCCACACGGGTCCTGGCCCAGGAGCACGGCATCCGGCAGTGGCTGGACGTCGGCACCGGCATCCCCACCGAGCCCAACCTCCACCAGGTCGCCCAGTCGGTCGTTCCGGAGGCCCGGGTCGTGTACGCGGACAACGACCCGCTGGTCCTCAAGTACGCCGAGCGCCTCATGCGCAGCACGACGCAGGGCCGTACGGCGTACGTCGAGGCCGACGTCCGGGACCCGGAGGCACTGCTGAACGCGGTACAGGACGCGGAGGTGCTGGACTTCGACCAGCCGATCGCCCTGTCGCTCAACGCACTGATGCACTTCATCACCGACCCGCACGACCCGTACGCCATCGTGCGCCGACTGCTCGACCCGCTCCCGGCGGGCAGCGCGCTGGCCATGAACCACTGCACGCCCGACTTCGACCCCGAGACGTGGAACAAGGTGGCGGAGGTGTACACGAAGTCGGGGTCGCCGGTGCAGTTCCGCAAGCACGACGACGTGCTGCGCTTCTTCGACGGGCTCGACCTGGTCGAGCCGGGCATCGTCTGCTGCCACCGCTGGCGGCCCGCGGCGCCCGCCGACGGCACGGAGCCTTCGGACGCGCAGATCAGCCTGTGGGCGGGGGTCGGCATCAAGCGCTGAGCCCACCGCTTCTCCTCGCGCTTCTCCTCGCTCGGTGTCGCCGGGACACCGCCGGGTACCCGGGGGCCCGTGGACGCCGAGCGAAGGAGAGCGGGACGATGCGTATCGCGTTTCTGACAGCGCCCGAGGGCGTGGAGCAGGTCGAACTGACCGAGCCGTGGAAAGCCGTCTCCGACAGTGGCGGCACGCCGGTTCTGGTCTCCACGGAGCCCGGCCGCATCCAGGCCTTCGACCACCTCGACAAGGCGGACACCTTCCCCGTGGACGAGGTCGTCGCCGACACGACCGCCGCCTCGTTCGACGGCCTGGTCCTGCCGGGCGGCGTGGCCAACCCCGACGCCCTGCGCATGGACGCCGGGGCGGTCTCCTTCGTACGGGACTTCTTCGGCCGGGGCCTTCCGGTCGCCGCCATCTGTCACGCCCCGTGGACGCTCGTCGAGGCGGACGTCGTCTCCGGCCGGGTGCTCACGTCGTGGCCGAGCCTGCGGACGGACATCCGCAACGCGGGCGGCACCTGGGTCGACGAGGAGGTCCGCCTCTGCGACCACGGCCCCAACCTCCTGATCACCAGCCGTAAACCGGACGACCTCCCGGCCTTCGGCGAGGCGCTGGTGAACGCCTTCAGCCGCGAGCCCGCCTGACGGCCCCCGCTCGGCAGGCCCCGCCGCGTTAGCGTCGGGGGATGAACACTCCCGATCCCTATGCCCGGCTGCGGGCCGAACTCGCCGGCCGGCGGCGGCCTGGGCCCGTGCGCGTGGTCGAGGTCGTCGGGTTCGACGGCGGTGACGTGATCGTGCGGGCGGGCGAGGACGGGGCGCCGGGGCGGATTCCCGCGGGTGAGGTCTCGATGCGGCCGGGCGGGAGCGCGCGGGAGGTCTTCGAGGCCGGGCAGCGGGTCGAGGCCGAGGAGTTCGGTGTCCGGGAGCAGGACGGGGCTCTTCTGCTGTCGGCCCGGGCGTGTGAGATTCCGGCCCTGCGGGCCTTTCTGGCCGGGCTGGAGCCCGGGCAGAGAGTCACGGGGACCGTGGCGAGTGTGCGGCCTTTCGGGGCGTTCGTGCATGTCGACGGGGAGCCCGAGGGCAGGTGCACGGGCTTGATCCGGATACCCGAGCTGTCCTCGTCGCCGGTCTCCCACCCCTGCGAGGTCGTCGAGGCGGGCCGGCGGATCACCGCCGAGGTGATCGTCGCCGAGCCCCGCACCGGGCAGGTCTCCCTGTCCCTGAAGGCTGTCGCCGGGGACGGTCAGGACGGGCCGTAGCCCGGGTATCCGTCCACGAAGGCCGCGTAGAGCAGGTAGACGGTCGCGAGTTCGACGAGGAGACCGAAGAGGACCAGGAAAACGGCCACGGCGACCGATCCGGCCTTCTGGCCGCCCGACTCGGGGATCCGTACGATGTGCGGCTTGTCCGGGTGGTAGGCGACCTCCACGGTCGCGCCGCCGCCCCGATGGTGCGCGGTCCGGCTCTCTCCGTGCAGATCCGTGTAGACGTACGTCTGGAACGTACCGCCCGCGATGCGCGACTGCCCGACCCGCCGGGCCTGGACCGTGATGCCCCGGCGCGGCAGGTACCACTGGAGGTAGAGGTCCTCGACGCCCATCCACGCGTAGGCCAGGCTCGCCGCGCCGACCGGCCCGACGAGCAGGGTCAGGAGCGCGACGATCGGCTGGCCGTGGATGCCGACGGCGAGCGCGAGGGCGAGGAAGACGGAGCCGGCCGAGGCGATGCCGATGCGCGTCCGGCGCCTGCTCCTGCGTCTTCGTTCCTCGTCCGGGGTCTCGGTCAGGGCCCGGACGACGACCAGTGCCGAGCCGTCGGCCGGCTCCGCTCCGGCATCGCGCTCGGGCAGGACCGCGGTGACCGCGTCGGCGAAGAGTACGGCGGCGGCCTCGCTCACGTCGTCCAGCCGGTGCACGGCCGGCGCCGCTCCCGCCGGTGCGGTGAGTTCGACGGCGACGGCGCGTCCTTCGGCGCGGATCCGCGCGATGACCGGGAGCGGGATCCGCGCCTCCTCGCCGGAACGGCTCAGGAGGAGTGCCCCGTCCTCGTAACGGAGCGTGGATCCACCGGAGTTGTGCAGAACGGGTATGGGTGAGGTGAGTGACATGTGCGTGATCGTAGGGCCGCGCGCTCAGAGGAGGCGCAGCAGGGCGGCGAGCGCCGGGTTGTCGTTGTCCTTGCGCCACACGAGGTCCAGCTCGACCGGGCGGGGATCGTCGGGCAGGTCCAGCGGCCGGTAGGCGACCCCGGCGTAGCGCATGCTCGTGGCCGCCTCGGGGACGAGCGCCACGCCCCAGCCGGAGTTGACGAGGGCCAGCATGCTGTGGACCTGGCTGAGGTACTGGACGAAGACGGGGCGCACGCCCGCCGTGTGGAACGTGGTGAGCAGCAGCTCGTGGAAGTAGCGGGCCTCGACGGAGGAGTACATGAGGAAGTCCTGGCCCTGGAACGCGGCCAGTTCGAGCGGTCCGTCGCCGGACGCGAGCGGGTGGTCCGCGGGCAGCGCGGCGACGAGTCCTTCGCGGACGGCGGTGCGGGAGGTCAGGTCGGAGCCGATCGCGGACGGCCGGATGAGCCCGAGGTCGAGGGTGCCCTCGCTGAGCGCCTCCAACTGGTCGCGGGTGACGAGCTCGTGGAGCAGGATCTCGACGTCGGGCAGCGCGCCGCGCGAGGTGGCGAGCAGTTCCCCGAGGGCGGAGTAGGCGCCGCCGGCGGTGAACCCGACGGCGATCGAACCGGTCTCGCCCGAGGAGACCTGCCGTACGGCAAGGGCCGCGTGCTCGGCCTGGCGGACGATGCGGCGGGCCTCGCCGAGGAAGGACCGGCCGGCCGGGGTGAGGCGCACGGTCCGGTTCGTCCGGTCCAGGAGGCGTACGCCGAGCTCGTGCTCCAGGAGCTGGATCTGCCGGCTCAGCGGCGGCTGGGTCATGCGCAGGCGCTCGGCGGCCCGGGTGAAGTGCAGTTCTTCCGCCACGGCCATGAAGCACGTCAGCTGGGTCAGGGTGAACAAGCGCGTACTCCCTCGTCGGCCTGTCGGCGGTTCCGGCCTTGACTCTGCCATGCGGAGCCGTCGATTCCGTCATGCTGTTCTTGGATCGTGACATCCAAAACTTATGTTGGACGTAAATCAATGGCGGGCCCTAGCGTCGAAGGCGTCGGCCCCGGCGGTGCCCCCCGCCCGCCCCGGTCCGATCCCCCTTCCCGCCTACCCAGGGACACGATGTGGCGACCACGACGAACACGACACCCGGCACCTTCCGGACCGCGGGCGAGGCCACGTTGGACCGGGTCGCCTGGCTGCGCCTGTCCTCGGTCACGCTGCCGCTGGCGACGCCGATCAGCGACGCGAAGGTGTTCACCGGCCGGCAGCGGCCGATGACCGAGGTGGCCTTCCTGTTCGTCGAGATCGCGACCGAACAGGGCCACGAGGGCGTCGGGTTCAGCTACTCCAAGCGGGCCGGCGGCCCCGGCCAGTTCGCCCACGCCAAGGAGATCGCCGACCAGCTCATCGGCGAGGACCCCAGCGACATCGGCCGGATCTGGACCAAGCTCGTCTGGGCCGGCGCCTCGGTCGGGCGCAGCGGTCTCGCCACGCAGGCGGTCGCCGCGTTCGACATCGCCCTGTGGGATCTGAAGGCGAAGCGGGCCGGACTGCCGCTCGCCAAACTCCTGGGCGCCCACCGCGACTCGGTGCGCTGCTACAACACCTCCGGAGGCTTCCTGCACGCGCCCACCGAGGAGGTCCTCGACAACGCCACCGCCTCCCTCGCGAACGGCATCGGCGGCATCAAGATCAAGGTCGGTCACCCGGACGGGAAGTACGACCTCGCGCGCCTGACCGCGCTGCGCGAGCACGTCGGCGACGACGTGCCGCTCATGGTCGACGCCAACCAGCAGTGGGACCGCCCGACGGCGCAGCGGATGGGCCGCGCCCTGGAGGAGTTCGGCCTCGTCTGGATCGAGGAGCCGCTCGACGCCTACGACGCGAAGGGTCACGCGGCGCTCGCCGCCTCCCTGGACACGCCCGTCGCCACCGGCGAGATGCTGGCGAGCGTCGCCGAGCACGTGGAGCTGATCCGGCACGACGCCGCCGACGTCATCCAGCCCGACGCGCCCCGGATCGGCGGCATCACCCAGTTCCTCAAGCTGGCCGCGCTCGCCGAGCACCACCAGCTGCAGCTCGCCCCGCACTTCGCGATGGAGATCCACCTCCACCTCGCGGCCGCCTACCCGATCGAGCCGTGGGTCGAGCACTTCGACTGGCTGGAGCCGCTGTTCGACGAGCGGATCGAGATCCGCGACGGCCGCATGCACGTGTCGTCCCGCCCCGGACTCGGCTTCACCCTCAGCGACCAGGCCCGCGCCTGGACCGTCGCCGAGCACGAGGCCGGCCGCCGCCCCTGAGCACCCGCGCCGCTTCCTCCAACTCCCCAGCCAGCCACCCGACTTCCGCGCCCCAGCCACGCCCCGCCCGCCCCGCCCCAGCCACCAGGAGCAGCACCCCATGACGCGCTACACCCCGGCAGAACTCGGCCGCCGCATCGGCTCCGGACTGCTGTCGTTCCCCGTGACGCACTTCGCCGCCGACCTGTCGTTCGACGAGGACGCCTACCGCGAGAACATCGCCCGCCTGGGCAAGTACGACGCCGCGGGGCTCTTCGCGGCGGGCGGCACCGGCGAGTTCTTCTCGCTGACGCCCGCCGAGGTGGACCGGGTCGTCACGGCCGCCGTGCGGAGCGCGCCCGAGGGCACGCCGATCCTCGCCCCGGCCGGCTACGGGACGGCCACCGCCGTCGAGTTGGCGGCCGCCGCGGAGCGGGCCGGCGCCGACGGCATCCTGCTCTTCCCGCCCTACCTCACCGAGGCCGGACAGGAAGGCCTGGCCCGGCACGTCGAGGCGGTCTGCCGCGCCACGTCCCTCGGCGTGATCGTCTACAGCCGCGCCAACGCCGTCTACGCGGCCGAGACCGTCGCCCGCCTCGCGGACAGCTGCCCGAACCTCATCGGTTACAAGGACGGCGTCGGCGACATCGACACCGTCACCCGCATCCACGCCCGGCTCGGCGACCGCCTCACCTACATCGGCGGTCTGCCCACCGCCGAGACCTTCGCGCTGCCCTACCTCCAGCTCGGGGTGACCACGTACTCGTCGGCGATCTTCAACTTCCTGCCGGAGTTCGCCCTCGACTTCTACGCGGCCGTCCGTGAACTGCGGCAGGCCGACGTCACCCGCATGCTCGCCGAGTTCGTGCTCCCCTACACCGAGATCCGCAACCGGCAGGCCGGCTACGCGGTCAGCATCGTCAAGGCCGGCATGACCGCCACCGGTCACCCCGCGGGCCCGGTCCGCGCCCCGCTCACCGATCTGACCCCGCAGGAGCTCGACGAGCTGACGGCCCTGATCGCCCGGGTCCGCCCCATCACGGCCTGACGCCGGCCGACGCCCCTCCCCCGCAGATCCCCACCACCGAGGAATCCCCATGAACCCCGCGTCCCCGCCCTCTCAGCCCGTTCCCCCGCCGGCCGCCGAGCTGACCGGCGCGATGTTCATCGGCGGCCGGCGCGTCACCGGTACGGGCCCCGAGGTTCGCGCGCACGACGCCCGCACCGGCGCACCGCTCGAACCCGCCTACCCGGGCGGCACCCAGGAGGACGTCGCCGCGGCCTGCGCGGCCGCGGAGGACGCCTTCGACCCGTACCGCGCCCTCCACCCCGCGGACCGGGCCCGCTTCCTGGAGACGGTCGCCGACAACCTGACCGCGCTGGGGGACACCCTCGTCGCCCGCGCCCACCAGGAGACCGGCCTGCCGGTGGCCCGGCTGACCGGTGAAGTGGCCCGCACGGCAGACCAGTTGAGGATGCTCGCCCACGTTCTCACCGAAGGGAGCTGGATGGGCGCGCGCATCGACCCGGCGCAACCCGGCCGCACCCCGCAGCCGCGCCCCGACATCCGTCAGCGGCAGATCCCGCTCGGCCCCGTCGCGGTCTTCGGCGCGAGCAACTTCCCGCTCGCGTTCTCGGTGCTCGGCGGGGACACCGCCTCCGCGCTGGCCGCCGGCTGCCCCGTCGTCGTCAAGGCCCACGACGCCCACCTCGGCACGGGTGAACTCGCCGCGCAGGCGGTCCGCGCCGCCGTCGTCGCGCACGGCCTGCCGGACGGCGTCTTCTCCCTCCTCGTCGGCGACGGCCCCACCCTGGGCGCGCAGTTGGTCACCGATCCGCGCATCCAGGCCGTGGCGTTCACCGGCTCCCGCGCCGTCGGACTCGCGCTCGCCCGCACGGCCGCGGCCCGCCCGCGGCCCGTCCCGGTGTACGCCGAGATGAGCAGCGTCAACCCGGTCGTCCTGATGCCGGGCGCGCTCGCGGAACGGGCCGCGCCGCTCGCCGAGGAGTTCGTGGCGTCGCTGACGCTCGGCGCGGGACAGTTCTGCACCAACCCCGGGCTGCTGCTCGCCGTGGACGGCCCCGGCCTGGAGACGTTCCTCGACGTGGCGTGCCGCGCCGTCACGGCGGACGCGGGCGCCACGATGCTCACCGAGCGCATCGCGCGGGCCTACCGGACCGAGGCGGACACGGTGGCCTCCCACCCCGGGGTCGAGGTCGTCGCCCGCGGCGCGCTGCCCGACTCCGCGAGCCCCGGGCAGGCCACCCTCATGACCGTCGCGGCGAAGGACGTGCTCGCCGATCCCGCGCTGCAGCGCGAGATGTTCGGCGCCGCGGCTCTCGTCGTGCGGTGCGCGGACCTGACGGAGCTCACCGAGACCGTGCGCCGGATGGAGGGCCAGCTCACCGCGACCCTGCACATGGCGCCGTCCGACACCGAGGACGCCCGCGCCCTGCTCCCGCTGCTGGAGCGCCAGGCCGGCCGGGTCCTCGCCGGCGGCTGGCCGACCGGTGTCGAGGTCGGCCACGCCATGGTCCACGGCGGCCCCTACCCGGCCACGACCGACCCCCGCACCACGTCCGTCGGCTCCCGCGCCCTCGAACGCTTCCTGCGGCCCGTCGCCTACCAGAACCTGCCGCACGACCTGCTGCCCGCCGCGCTGCGCGACGACAACCCGTACGGAGTCCCGAGGCGCGTCGACGGGGACATCGAGCTCCCCCGTCCGTGAGCCCGTACGGGCCACATCACCTCTCGGCGCCGCCCTGAGCACGGTCCGCTCACCGGGACGGCGACCCGCTGTCACCGACGGTCGCTAGGCTGCAACCCGGCACACCGACGGAGACTGTGACGGGGTATGAGCGAGTACACGGGGGAGGCGGGCGACGGGCGGCTGGTCGCCGGCCGGTATCGCGTCGTCGGACGGCTCGGCCGCGGCGGCATGGGCACGGTCTGGCGGGCGGTCGACGAGACGCTGCGCCGCGAGGTCGCGGTCAAGGAGCTCAGGTCGTTCAGCGACGCGGACGCGCAGGATCTCGCCGAGCAGCGGCTGCGGATGCAGCGGGAGGCGCGGGCCGCCGCCCGGGTGCGGCATCCCGGTGTGGTCTCCGTGTACGACGTGACCGAGCACGAGGGCCGTCCGGTCATCGTGATGGAGCTGGTCGACGGGCCCTCGCTCGACGGACTGCTGCGTGAGCACGGTGCGTTGGAGCCCGCGGAGGCGGCCCGGATCGGCGCCGAGGTGATGGACGCGCTGGCGGCGGCGCACTCCGTCGGCGTCCTGCACCGGGACGTGAAGCCTGGCAACATCCTGCTGGAGCGCACCGGCCGGGTCGTCCTCACCGACTTCGGCATCGCGGCCATGGACGAGCCCGACGACGGCGCCGCGACGCGGCTCACCCGCAGCGGTGAGGTGATCGGCTCGCTCGACT
Source organism: Streptomyces sp. NPDC059524 (assembly GCF_042749255.1). Taxonomy (NCBI): domain Bacteria; kingdom Bacillati; phylum Actinomycetota; class Actinomycetes; order Kitasatosporales; family Streptomycetaceae; genus Streptomyces; species Streptomyces sp. NPDC059524. The sequence continues at coordinate 49,880 of NZ_JBHYTK010000013.1, forward strand.
ATCTGGCGCCCGAGCGGGCGCGGGGCGGCGAGCCGGGCCCGGAGGCGGACGTGTGGGCGCTGGGCGCGACGCTGTACGCGGCCGTCGAAGGGGTGTCCCCGTTCCGGCGGACCTCGACCTGGTCGACGATAACGGCGATCGTGTCGGACCCGCTGCCGCCGCCGCGTCGGGCCGGGGCGCTCCTGACGCCCGCGCTCGCCGAACTGCTGGAGAAGGATCCGCTGCTGCGCGCCGACGCGGTCCGCGCGGCCCAGGTGCTGCACGCCGTGGCCGCGGGTCAGCCGCTGCCGCCGGGGTCACCGGACACGGTGCGGCTGGGCCGTGCGGCGCCGGTGGCGCCCGCGCCCGCGCCCGCGCCCGCAGGACAGTTCGGGCCGCCGCAAGGGCCGCGGACCGCGCCGTCGGCGCCCGTTGCGGCCCCGCACGGCTCCGAGGCGGACACCGAGCGGCGGAAGGCGGGAGGGCGGCGCAGGGCCGCCGTCGCCGGGGCCGTCGCCGCGGTGCTGCTCGCCGGGGCCGGTGCGACGTACCTCGTCACCAGCCGGGACGACGGGGGCGGGGGCGGGCGCGGCACGGAGGCGGCGGACTCCGCGCGGCCGGGCGCGCGGCACAGCGCGGGCGACGACGCGGGCTCCTCGGAGTTCCCGGCGGGCGACGACGGGGACGCGAAGGGGGACGGCAAGAAGGGCGGGGGCGACAAGAAGGAGGGCGGCGCGAGCGGGGCGCCCTCCGCGGACGCCTCCGGCCCGGCGGCCTCCCGGAGCGCTTCGCCCACGGCGTCCGCGCCGGCCGGCGACAAGGGCTCGGGCGGAGACCCCTCCGACGACGGCGCATCCAGCGGATCCGGTGGATCGGGTGGCACGGACGGCGGCTCCGGCGGTGGTTCGGACGGGCCGTCCTGCGGCAGCGTCGGCGGCGGCAAGGTGAACTGCGAGGTGTGGCGCTCCGCCACGTCCTACGACTCCGGTCACCGGGCGGTCGGCACCCTCAACCAGGGCACCAACTACTTCTACTGCCAGGCGAAGCTGCCGTACCGGGAGACGTACGGGCAGTGGACGAACGTCTGGTGGGCGAAGACCGACGACGACTCGGGGAACGCGAACGTGTACGTGAGCGCCGTGTACCTCAAGGGCGGCGAGAACGACGAGCCGGTGCCGGGCCTCCCGGTCTGCTGAACTGCCCTAGGCCTCGGACGACATCGGGGAGGCGCCGCGGTCGCCGACCGAGTCGCGGGTCACGGACTCGGGGACGGGCCGGTCGTGGCGCAGCGCGTTCCACACCCGCTCGTCGGCCTTGCGCAGCGGCAGCACGCGGCCCGCGTCCTGCGGGTCGTAGGTGACGGGCAGCGTGAGCATGTGGGTGCGCTCGGGGCTGATGCCCTTCAGTTCCTGGGCGAGGCCGAGGAGCTTCTTGGCGGAGGCCAGTTCGGAGTCGGCGCTCAGGGACTTGGTCGCGGTGTCCATCAGGGCGTACGACTTGGCGGGGTGGCTGAGCGGGTCGAGGGTGTCGGCGCGCTGGATGAGCGCCTTGACGAAGGCCTGCTGGAGCTGGATGCGGCCGAGGTCGCTGCCGTCCCCGACGCCGTGCCGGGTGCGGACCAGTTCGAGGGCCTGCTCGCCCTTGAGGCGGTGCTTGCCCGCGTTCAGGGTGAGGCCGCTGTAGGGGTCGTCGATGGCCTTGCGGGTGTTGACGTCCACGCCGCCGAGTTCGTCGATGAGCTTCTGGAAGCCCTTGAAGTCGACTTCGAGGTAGTGGTCCATGCGGACGCCCGACAGGTGCTCGACCGTCTTGACGGTGCATGCCGGGCCGCCGACCTGGTACGACGAGTTGAACATGGTGGCGTGGGCGGCCGGGGCGCTGCCGCCGTCGGTGGTCCGGCACTCGGGCCGGTCGACCAGGGTGTCGCGCGGGATGCTGACGACGGAGGCCTTCTTGTGGCTCTTGTCGACGTGCAGGACCATCGCCGTGTCGGCGCGGGCGCCGGCGATGCCGTTCCCGTAGTGACCGTGCGTGCCGGCCCGGGAGTCGGAGCCGAGCAGCAGGATGTTCATGGCGCCGTCGTGCCGCGCCTGCGGACGGTCCTTGCCCAGGGCGGCGTTCACGTCGGTGCCCTTGATGTTGCCGTCGAGGTGCTGCCAGGCGTAGGCGACGCCGGTGCCGCCGGCGACGACGACGGCCGCGGCGCCCCAGGCCACCCAGCGCAGGCGCCTCCCGCGCCGCCGGTGCCGGGAGCCCCCGGTGCTCGGGGGCCCGTACTCGGGGGCCGGGTGGGGATGGTCTGCGCTACTGCCGTGCATGTGGTGCTCCTCGCCGCCCTGACGGACGGCCCGCGTCGTCGTCCCGGGTCGTGCCTCGCCCCCGTGCCGTCGGCTCAGTACGCGCCGAAGACGTTGTCGATCGAGCCGTAGCGGTCGGCGGCGTAGTTCGCGGCGGCCGTGATGTTGGCGACCGGGTCGGTCAGGGAGTAGGCGGTGCCCTCGACGTGGTAGGCGTCGAAGGTCGGCTGGATCACCTGGAGCAGACCGATGGACGGGGTGCCGTTCTGGGCGTTGATGTCCCAGTTGTTCTGGGCCAGCGGGTTGCCGGAGGACTCGCGCATGATGTTGCGGTAGAGGCCGTCGTACGAACCGGGGATGCCCTTGGCGGCCATGATGTCGAGCGACTCGCGGATCCAGCCGTCGAGGTTGTTCGCGTAGCCCTTGGCGGCGACCAGGGACGCCGTCGTCACCGAGGCGGGGGCCGCGGCGGGCTCGGCGGCCTGCGCGGTGGTGGGGACCAGGGTGAGCGCGGCGGCCACGGCGCCGGCACCGGCGATTCCGGCGACGGAGAAGCGGGGAAGGCGAGCGGTGCGGGCGGCGCCGGTCCGGGTGCGCTTGAGCTTCATGCGGGGGAACTCCCTGGTGCGTCGTGAGGCTCCGGCGGAGGATCCACCGGTCTGCCGTCCCGGCTGCTGCCTGGAACGACGCACAGCTTTAGGGGCGGTCCACACAGGACGCAAAGGTGTGACGTACTACCCGACTACGCAGTAAACGGACGTCTCGGCGAGGCGGAGCACGCCGTGGCCACGGCGTGCGGCTACTACCCGGGCCCGTAGATGACCCAGGTCACATGGCGCGGCTCACACAGGCGTGTCCAATCCGCCCTTTTCCTCCCCGCGTCATGCGGCGCCAGCCCCCTGACCTGCGCAATTTCAGGATTTGTCCCGCTTTCAGCAGGCATGGCCGGACGGGGTGGATCAAGCCTGGGCGCGCCCGCGGAGACGGACCGGGACATAGAGGACAAGAGCGACTACGAAGGCCACGTAGTAGCCGAGGTCGGCGCCGTGCAGGGCTTCGGCGACGGGCCCCACGTAGAGGGCGGTGTCCATGAACGGCACGGTGGCGGCGAAGGACCCGGCGAACGCGATCAGGGCGGGCAGCACCGGCTGCGGCCGGCTCTCCTCCGCCGCGAGGTCCACGGGCGCCCCGCGGCGGGCGCGGTGGCGGGCCAGCCAGTCGACGAGGACGACGGCGACGAAGCCGGGGATCCAGTAGCCGACGAACAGCAGGACGTTCTGGAAGCGGGCCGCGGTGTCGGCCGCGTGCATCCACAGCACGAGCGGGAAGCCGAGGAGCGCGGCGAGCGCCGCGCCGAGCGGGCGGGGCAGGCGGACGCCGACGACCTGGAGGGCGAGCGAGCCGCTGTAGTCGTTCATGGCGTTGCTGCACAGCGCGGCGAGCGCGACGGCGAGCAGTCCCAGCGAGCCGACGACTCCTCCGCCGAGGAGGGTGTCGACGCCCTGGGCGGTCTGGTCGGTGAAGACGGAGGCGCCCCACAGGCCGAGCGCCTCGACCGCGGTGAAGGAGACGGTGATGCCCGCGAGGGTGCACCAGAACATGCGGGACGGGGACGTGGTGCGCGGCAAGTAGCGGCTGAAGTCGCTCGCGTACGGGGCCCAGGACACGGACAGGCTGAGCGCGATCGTGGTGGTGAGGACGAACGCGCCGATCCGGTCGGCGCCCTGCGCGGCGCCGTGGGACGCGGGGGTCACGCCCGCGTCCGCGAGGCGCAGGGCCAGGGCGCAGAAGGCGACCGCGAGGACGGCCGTCATCCACTTCTGCAGGCGGTGGATCGCCTCGTAGCCGAACGCGCCGAGCAGGCCCTGCGCGCCCATCATGACGAGGGCCCCGAGCCAGAACGGCCAGCCGCACAGCCGGGCGAGCGCGTCGCCGCCGAACAGGCCGATGAGCGCGTCCCACGCGATGGACGACAGCCACTGGAGCGCGCCGGGGACCACGACACCGCGGCCGAACGCGAGGCGGGCGAGCGGCAGTTGTCCGGCGCCGGTGCGGCTGCCCCAGGTGCCGAGGTAGGCGGTGGGGACCGCGCCGAGGACCGTACCGAGGACGACGGCGGCCAGCGCCGTCGCGAAGTCGAGGCCGAGGGCGATGCCGACGGTGCCGGTGAAGACGCCGCTCATCGTCAGGTTCGGCGCGAACCAGACGGTGAAGAGGCGTCCGGCGCCGCCGTAGCGGTGCTCCTCGGGGACGGGGGCGATGCCGCGCGCCTCGGGGCGCCAGTCCCCCGGCGCGGTAGGCATCCGCCCGTCGAAGGCGGTGCTCCGGGGCTCGCTCGAGACATGCGGTATCGACATCGCTGACATCCCTCCGCCAGTGCTAACTGGTTCAGGTTCTACGGGTGTGATCTCAGCTCCTCGCATGTGCGGGAGCACCCCGTGTCGGGCAGTACGGGAGCGAACACTAGCCGTTCGCCGGGCGTGGGACGAAGCCGCCCCCGGCTCCGTCCCACACTCCGGTCAGCAGTCCTGACGTCGGGGGCGCGTCACATGTTGATCATGTGGCCCGCGAGTCCGTGCACCGCCTCCTTCACCGCCTCGCCGAGGGTCGGGTGCGCGTGCACGTTGCGGGCGACCTCGTGGACGGTGAGGTCCCACTGCTGGGCCAGCGTCAGTTCCGGCAGCAGCTCGGTGACGTCGGGGCCGATCAGGTGCCCGCCGATGAGCTCGCCGTGCGTGGCGTCGCTGATGAGCTTCACGAAGCCGTTGGTGTCGCCGAGGCCGTGCGCCTTGCCGTTCGCCATGAAGGGAAACTTGGCGACCTTCACGTCGTAGCCGAGGTCGCGGGCCTGCGCCTCCGTGTAGCCGAAGCTCGCGATCTGCGGCTGGCAGTAGGTGGCCCGCGGGATCATCGCGTAGTCGAGCTCCATCGTCTCGGCGCCGGCGAGGGTCTCGGCGGCGATGACGCCCATCGCCTCGGCGGTGTGCGCGAGCATCAGCTTGGCGGTGACGTCGCCGATGGCGTAGATGTGCGGCACGGACGTGCGGCAGAAGCCGTCGACCTGGATCGCGCCGCGCTCGGTGTGCGCGACGCCGGTGCCCTCCAGACCGTAGCCCGTGACGTTGGGCGCGAAGCCGATCGCCTGGAGGACCTTGTCCGCGGTGAGGACCTGCTGGGCGCCGTCCTTGCCGGTGACGGTGACGCGGACGTCGGGACCGGACTCGTCGATGGACTCGACCCGGGTCGAGGTCAGCACGTCGATGCCCAGCTTGCGGTACTGGCGGGCCAGTTCGGCCGACACCTCGGCGTCCTCGAGGGGCGCCATCCGGTCGAGGAACTCGACGATCGTGACCTTCACGCCGTACTGGTGCAGCACGTACGCGAACTCGATGCCGATGGCGCCCGCGCCCGCGATGACGATCGAGCGGGGCAGGTCGTCGGCGAGGATCTGCTCCTCGAAGGTGACGACGCGTTCGCTGCGCCGGGTGCCGGGCAGCAGCCGGGGCGTGGCGCCGGTGGCGATGATGCAGTTCTCGAAACCGATGGTGCGGGTCGTGCCGTCGGACCCGGCGACCTGGAGGGTGTGCGCGTCGAGGAAAGTGCCGCGGCCGTCGAACTCCGTGATCTTGTTCTTCTTCATCAGGTAGTGGACGCCCTTGACGCGGCCGTCGGCGACCTTGCGGCTGCGGGTGAAGGCCTCGCCGTAGTCGAAGGTGACCTGGCCGTCGACCTTGATGCCGAAGGTCTTCGCCTCGTGGTTGAAGATGTGGGCCAGTTCCGCGTTGCGCAGCAGGGCCTTGGTGGGGATGCAGCCCACGTTCAGACAGACGCCGCCCCAGTACTTCTCCTCGACGACCGCGACCCGCTTGCCGAGCTGGGCCGCCCGGACCGCGGCCACGTATCCGCCGGGTCCCGCTCCCAGTACGACCACGTCGAACCGCTCGTCCTGCTCCACCATGACCATGTCCTCTTTCATAGCTTCGTCCGTCGCGGGGATCGCCCGCCGTGTCGGATTCTGCCGCTCCGCCGGGTCGGCCACCACCGCGATCAGGCGCATACCCTCGACAGCGTCAGACATCACAGTCGGCGGACACGACAGTCGTCACCGTCGCCGGACATCGCAGGGGAGGCGAAGTGTCCCGGTCCCTCGGACGCGGGCGGCCGCTCGCGGTCGTGCTGTGCGTGCTCGCCCTGCTGCTGCTCGGTCCGAGCGCGCCCGGCGGGACGCTCGTCGCCCGGCCCGCGCTGCCGCCGGGCGCGCCGACGGCCGTCGTCGAGGGCCGGGTCATGACGTGGAACCTGTGCAATCCCTGCGGCGGCCCCGAACTCGCCGTCGGCCGGGCCACGCACATCGCCGCGTACGCGCCGCAGGTCATCGGCTTCCAGGAGGCGTGCGCGCGGGACGTCGAGCGGATCCGCGCCCATCTGGAGCGCCTGTACGGGCTGCGCTACCACGTGGCGTACGGGCCGGTGCTGCGCAACTGGGGGCGCTGCGGCGGGCTGCCGTGGCGGGCGGGCGGCTTCGGGCAGGCGATCCTGTCGGCTCAGCCGATGACGCGGCGCGGGAGCGTGGAGTACCCGGACGGCGGCTCCGAGGACCGCGGCTATCTGGCCGTCACCACCGAGGTGGGCGGCCGGCGGGTCCGCGTCTTCGACACGCATCTCGCCCAGCGCAGCCAGGCTCCGGTCCGGGCGGGCCAGGTCCGTTTCCTCGCGGCGGCCGTCTCGCGGTACGCGCACGCGATCGTGCTCGGCGACTTCAACGCCGTGCCCGGCTCGTCCGAGCTGCGCCCCATGTGGAAGGTGGCCCGGAACGCCGCGCCCGAGTGCGGCCCCTCCCCCACGACGGACTGTGCCACCACGACGGACTGGCACAGCACCTTCGACTACGTCTTCCTGCGCGGGATCGCGGCGCGCGGGCACGGGGTCCATCCGAGCCGCTACTCGGACCACGATGCCGTCCACGCCGACCTCGGGCCGGTTCCGCGGACGCCGCCCGGCTCAGCCCGCGGTGCGGAAGGCGACCCGGCCTCCTGACAGGGCCGCGCTCCCCCGCTCCGCGTCGGCCGCGGTGAACGTCAGGGCGCGCGGGCCGTCCGTCCGGCACTCCGCGATCAGCCGGTCGCCGGGGAACACCGGCGCCGAGAAGCGGGCCTCCAGGGTCTCCAGGTCGGCGGGGTGGGCGCCCAGGGTGCGGGCGAGCGGCAGCGTCGTCGCGGCGAGCGTGCACAGGCCGTGCAGGAACGGGCGGGGCATGCCGGCGGCGCGGGCGGCCTCCGGGTCGATGTGCATGGCGTGCCGGTCGCCCAGCAGGCGGTAGAGCGCGGCCTGTTCGGCGTGCGTGGGCACGGTGACGCGGTGGTCGGGCGCGGTGCCGGACGGGCGCGGCGCGGAGGGGCCGCGCTCGCCGCCGAAGCCTCCGCGCCCCGGGGCGAACAGGGACCAGGTCGCCACGAAGAACTCGCTCTCCACCTCGACCTCGTAGACGGCGGCGGCGCCCTTGTCCCACACCTCCGACACCCGTGCCGACATGGTGAGTTCGCCGCTGCGCGGCAGGGGGCGGCGCACGGTGAGGCGCTGCGCCCCGTGGACGGCGGTGGTCACGTCGAACGCGCCCGCCGAGCCGAGGGCGTCCGGCGCCCACTGGGCGAGGGTGAGCGCGAAGGTGGGAAGGACCCGCAGCCGGTCCTCGTGGACGAGGTCGAGCTCGTCGGCGCGGGCGCCGACGGCGAGCGCGTAGAGGATCGCGTCGCGTTCGGCGTAGGCGACGGTACGGGTGCCGAGGGCGTGGCCGCGCCAGTCGGCGCCGGTCAGTTCGGACACGGGTGCGTTCATCGGTCGACTCCCAGGACGAGACCGCTGGTGGGGACGCCGGTGCCGGCCGTGACGAGCACATGGCCGACGCCGTCGGGTTGGTTGCAGGAGGTGCCGCGCACGAGGCGGACCCCCTCGGCGATGCCGTTCATGCCGTGCAGATAGGCCTCGCCGAGCTGGCCGCCGTGCGTGTTGACGGGCAGCCGGCCGCCGAGTTCGAGATGGCCGTCGGCGATGAAGTCCTTCGCCTCGCCGGTGCCGCAGAAGCCGAGCTCCTCCAGTTGCGGCAGGACCAGCGGGGTGAAGTGGTCGTAGAGGATCGCGGCGTCGACGTCGTCGGGGCGCAGCGCGCTCTGTGCGTACAACTGCCTTGCGACCAGGCCCATTTCGGGGATGCCGCTGATCTCGGGGCGGTAGTAGCTGGTCATCATGTGCTGGTCGTCGCCGAGGCCCTGCGCGGCGGCGCGGATCACGGCCGGGGGGTGCGGCAGGTCGCGGGCGCGTTCGGCGGAGACGATGACGAGGGCCTGGCCGCCGTCGGTCTCCTGGCAGCAGTCGAGCAGGCGCAGCGGTTCGGCGATCCAGCGGGAGGCCTGGTGGTCGGCGAGCGTGATGGGCCGCTCGTAGTACCAGGCGGCGGGGTTGGTCGCGGCGTGCTTGCGGTCGACGACGGCGACGCGGCCGAAGTCCTCGCTGGTGGCCCCGTACTCGTGCAGGTAGCGGCGGGCGAACAGGGCGACCCACTGGGCGGGCGTGTTGAGCCCGAAGGGGGTCATCCACGCGTACGCGGCACGGTCGGCGCTGGTGTCCATGACGCGGTCGGCCTGGCCGAGCCCGTACCGCTCGCCGGAGCGCTCGTTGAACGCCCGGTAGCAGACGACGACTTCGGCGGCGCCGGTGGCGACGGCCATGGCGGCCTGCTGCACGGTGCCGCAGCCGGCGCCGCCGCCGTAGCCGATGCGTGAGAAGAAGGTGACCTCGCCCATGCCGGTGTTGCGGGCGACGTGGATCTCGGAGTTGGTCTCGGCGGTGAAGGTGACGAGGCCGTCGACGTCGGCGGGGGTGAGTCCGGCGTCGGCGAGCGCGGCGAGCACCGCCTCGCAGGCGAGCCGGAGTTCGCTGCGTCCGGAGGCCTTGGAGAACTCGGTGGCGCCGATCCCGGCGATCGCCGCGCGGCCCGACAGCGGGCTCGCGCCGGTCACCGCGGGGCTCCGGCCGGGAGGGACAGGGCGATGGTGCCGGTGACGTGGGCGCCGAGGCTGTTGGTGCCGCGCACCGCGATCTCCACGCGCCGGTCCGCGTCCGACTTGGTGACGACGGTTCCGGTCAGCACCATCGTGTCGCCGGGGTGGTTGGGGGCGCCGAGGCGGATGCGGAGAGCGCGGACGACGGCGCCCGGTCCGGCCCAGCCGGTTGCGTACCGGTCGACGAGACCGTTCGTGGTGAGGATGTTCATGAAGATGTCCTTCGAACCGCGCGCGCGGGCGAGTTCGGGGTCGTGGTGCACGTCCTGGTAGTCGCGGCTCGCCAGCGCGGTCGCGACGATCAGGCTCCGGGTGACGGGGATCTCCAGCGGCGGCAGTGCCTCGCCGACCGTCACGTCGTCGTACGTCCGGGTGGGGGCGGCCGGGGCGGTCACGCGGGCACCTCCTGCCCGGCGAGGAGGTCGCCGAGCCGGGCGAGGCCCGCGCCGGGACCGCCGAGGGTGGTGGAGAGCTGCCGGCCCCACAGGAAGTGCCGGTGGACCGGGTAGTCGGTGTCGACGCCGAGGCCGCCGTGCACGTGCTGGACCCGGTGCACGACGTTCGCGCCGCCGTCCCCGGCCCACCACTTGGCGACGAGCACGGCCTGCTCGGCGCCTTCCCCGTCCGCGAGCGCGGTGACCGCCTGCCACAGGGTCACGCGCATCGCCTCGATGTCGATGAGGCAGTCGGCGAGCTGGTGCCGGACGGCCTGGAACGTGGCCAGGGGGCGGCCGAACTGCTCGCGCGCCGCGAGGTAGGTGGCGGCGTGCGCCAACGCGCCCTGTGCGACGCCGAGTTGGAGTGCGGCGAGCGCGACGGACGCCTGGTCCACGAGCCGCTCCACGACGCCGTCGCCGGGTGTTCCGACGGCCCGGGCGCGGGCGCCGGCGAGGTCGAGGTGGGCGCTCAGGTCGTGGGTGGTGGTCTCGGCGGGCGTCCAGGTCAGGCCGGGCGCGTCGGCGGCGAGCAGGAACAGGCCCGGTCCGGCGTCGGTGGCGGCGCTCACCAGGACGTGCCCGGCGCCGGCCGGTGACGGGACGACGGCCTTGGACCCGTCGAGCCGCCAGCCGTCCTCGTCGGGGCGGGCCGTCGTCGTCCGGGGGTCGCGCGGGTCGGCGGGCCCGAACTCCTCCAGGGCCAGCGTGACTCGGGCGCTGCCGTCGGCGAGGGAGGACAGCGGCGGACAGCCGCCGTGGGCGGCCAGGGTCAGGGCGCCGAGGACGACGGGCCACAGCGGGACGGGCGCGACGCGGCGGCCCTGCTCCTCCAGGAGCACGCAGAGCGCGGGCAGGCCGAGGCCCGCGCCGCCGGCCGCCTCGGGCAGCGGGGCGGCGAGCAGGCCGGACGCCGCGAGGGTCCGCCAGAGCTCCTCGTCGGTGCGGGTGCCGGAGGTCTCGACGGCGCGCAGCCGGTCCGGGGTCGCCCGGTCGTCGAAGATCTCACGGGCGAGATCCCGCAGGGCTTCGAGTTCTTCTCCCAGGGAGAAATCCATCAGCGGGCCTCCGTCGTGGCGGGCCGGAACACCGGCAGGGACAGGTCGGGGTCGGCGTCGAGCCAGTCGAGGACGACGGGCAGGTCGATCTCGACGTCCTCGGGGGCGATGCCGGTGAGGTTGGTGATCAGCCGGGTTCCCTCGTCGAGTTCGACGAGGGCGACGACCAGCGGGTACTGGAACGCCGGGTGCCGCGGGTGGTGGTTGACGGTGAAGCTGTGGACGCGGCCGCGGCCCGAGGCCTGCACGGTGTCCCAGTCCAGGGAGCCGCAGTGCGGGCAGCACGGGCCGGGCGGATGCCGCAGCACCTTGCAGTCGGCGCAGCGCTGGACGAGCAGCCGGTGGTCCTTGGCTGCCTCGAACCAGAAGGCGTTGTCGCGGTTGACCGCCGGACGCGGGCGCAGGGCGCGGGGCGGGCGGGCCGTGCCGGGGGCGGCGGGGCGGAAGCGCAGGGTGCGCCAGCGCTGGGTGGCGACGACCTCGCCGTGCCCGTCGCGGTACGTCTTGAGGGTCGTGACGAAGCGGCCCGCGCCGAGGCCGGTCCGCTTCTCCTCGGAGATCGACTCGACGACCTCGGCGACGGACACCTCGTCACCGGGCACGAGTTCGCGGACGAACTCCAGCTCGGAGTCGGTCGCCACGACGGAGGTGTAGCCGCCCTCGTCGAGCAGGTCGACGAGCGCGTCGGCCCCGCTGCGCCCGGGTCGCGGCGCGACCGTCGCCGTGTACCCGCGCATCGTCCAGGCCTGCACCATCGAGGCGGGGGCGACGACGCCGTCCCGGCCGGTGGCGCGGGCGGCTGCCGCGTCGGTGTAGACGGGGTTGGTGTCGCCCATGGCCTCGGCCCAGTGCCGGATCATCGGCTGGTTCACGGGGTCCTGACCGGGCGCGGGATCGCTGAGGACGCGTCCGGTGAAGGCCTGGAGGCGGGCCTCGTACGCGCTGTCCGGCTCGGTGCTCATGCGGTGCGCCTCTCGCGGGGCAGGCCGAGGCCCTGGCCGGCGGCCATGTCGCGCAGGACCTCGTTGACGCCGCCGCCGAAGGTGTTGACGATGCTCTGCCGGGACAGCTGCTCGACCTGCCCGGCGAGCACGGCGCCCGGTGACTCGGGGCGGATCCGTCCGGCCGCGCCGAGGATCTGGCTCAGGGACCGCTGGACGTCGATGTGGGTCTCGGTGCCGTACGCCTTGGCGAGGCCCGCGTCGGCGCCGGTGAGGGCGCCGCGCGAGACGGCGTCGGTCATCTTCCAGTTCATCAGGCGCATCGCTTCGAGACGGGCGTGCGTGCGGGCGAACTCCTGGCGGACCCAAGGCAGTTCGGCCGTGCCGTTGCCCTTGGCCCAGTCGAGGACCTGCTGCCACAGCTGGAGGGTGCGGCCGCCGAGCGCGGCGAGGCCGATGCGTTCGTGGTTGAGCTGGGCGGTCATCAGGCGCCAGCCGTCGTGCACCTCTCCGACGACGGAGTCCGCCGGGACGCGGACGCCGCTGTAGTAGGTGGCGGTGACGGTCATGCCGCCGACGGTCCGGATCGGGCTCCAGGAGAAGCCTTCGGCGTCGGTGGGCACGATGAGCACCGAGATGCCCTTGTGCTTGGGGGCGTCGGGGTCGGTGCGGGCGGCGAGCCAGATGTGGTCGGCGGTGTTGGCGCCGCTGGTGAAGATCTTGGCGCCGTCCACGACGAAGCCGTCGCCGTCGCGGACGGCCCGGGTGGTGAGGGAGGCGAGGTCGGTGCCCGCGCCGGGCTCGGTGTAGCCGATGGCGAAGACGGTCTCGCCGGCGAGGATCCCGGGCAGGAACCGCTTCTTCTGCTCCTCGGTGCCGTACTCCATGAGCGTCGGGCCGACGGTGTTCACGGTGACGAACGGGAAGGGCAGCCCGGCCCGCTGGACCTCGTCGAAGAACACGTACTGGTCCTCGGCGGAGCGGCCCTGGCCGCCGTACTCGACGGGCCAGCCGATGCCGAGCCAGCCGTCGGCGCCGAGCCGGGCCACGACCTCGCGGAACCGGCCGCCGCCCACTCCCTCCTCGCCGGCCCTGCGCCGCTCGTCCTCGGGCAGCAGGGCCGCGAAGTACGCCCGCAGTTCCCGGCGCAGTGCGCGCTGTGCGGCGCTCTCGCGCAGGTCCATCTCGTTCTCCACTCGCGTGTCGGTTCTCGTCAGGGCAGGAAGCGGGCGCGGCCGTTGGCCAGGAACTCCTCGCGCAGCGCCGCCTTGTCCGCGTCCGTCATGAGCGCGTACGCGGGTGCGCCGCGGCCCGTCCAGCGGTAGACGGGGTCGGCGGTGCGCCAGCCCTCGGACTGCATCTCCTTCTTGCGGAGCTTGTTGGACCCGGTGGCGGGCAGGGCGTGCGAGACGCGGACGTAGCGCGGCACGCCCTTGGTGCCGAGGTCCTCCTGTCCGGCGAGGAAATCGGGCAGCTTCAGCGCTGCGAAGCCGGTGCCCTCGGGAATCTCGATCGCGGCCATGACCTGGTCGCCGCTGCGCGGGTCGGGGACGCCGAAGACGCCCGCGGCGAGTACGTCGGGGTGGCGGCGCAGGACGCGCTCGGTGAGGAGCGCGGAGGTGTTCTCCCCGTCGACGCGGATCCAGTCGCCGGAGCGTCCGGCGAAGTAGAAGTAGCCGGCCTCGTCGACGTAGCCGAGGTCACCGGTCCAGTACCAGCCGTCGTGGACGCGTTCGGCGTTGGCGGCGGGGTTCTTGTAGTAGCCCTCGAAGCGGGCGGCGCCCTCGGTGTCGACGATCTCGCCGATGGCCTCCTCGGGGTTGCGGACCCGGCCGTGGGCGTCGAGCAGGGCGGGCGGGCACACGGCGCGGGTCTCCGGGTCGACGATCCGCACGCCGTCGCGCGCGGGCACGCCGAGCGCGCTCGCCGGCCCTCCGGGCGCCTGCTTCAGCATGCCGGCGCCCTCGCTGGACCCGTAGCCCTCGACGAGCCGGCAGCCGAAGCGGCTCAGGAACGCCGCCTTGTCCTCGGGAGACGCCTCGGTGCCGAAGGCGTGGGTGAGGGGGTTGTCGGCGTCGTCGCCGCGGGCGGGCTGCCCGAGGACGTAGGCGATCGCCTTGCCGACGTACGTGAAGAAGGTGGCGCCGAAGTGCCGTACGTCGGGCAGGAATCCGGACGCGGAGAACTTCGGGGTGAGGGCGACGGCGGCGCCCGCGGCGAGGGCCGGCGCCCACAGGGCCATCAGCGCGTTGCCGTGGAAGAGCGGCATCGGGCAGTAGCAGATGTCGTCGCGGGTCACTTCGTACTTGGCGGAGTTGGCGTGGCCGAGGCCGGCGAGGCGGCCCTGCGAGCAGATCGCCGCCTTGGAGGCGCCGGTGGTGCCGGACGTGAACAGGAGCAGCATCCGGGTCGTCGCGTCGACGGCCGGGTCGCGGGCGGGCTCGGCCGCGAGGGCGGCGACCCGGTCCGCGTACGCCGGGTCGTCGACGAGGACGAAGCGCTCGGGCGGTACGCCGACGTCGAGCCCGTCGAGCAGCGCGCGCCCGGCGCGGTCCGTCACGATGAGCCGGCAGTCGGTGTGCCGGACCTCCTGTTCGAGGTAACTGCCGCGCCGGGTCGGGTTGATGCCGACCACGGCGGCGCCGGCGAGGGCGGCGCCGCCGAGCCAGAAGAGGTACTCCGGCACGTTGTCGAGCAGGACGCCGATGTGGAAGGGCCCTTCGGCGCGCAGGGTCCGGGCGAGCGCGGCGCGGGCCGCGCTCTCCCGGACGACCTCGTCCCAGGTCCAGGTCCGCTCGCGGGTGAGCAGTCCGGGCCGGGTGTCGCCGGTGCGGGCGAGCAGCAGGTCGGCGATGGTGTCGTGGGTCACCTCTCGGTCCCCGGTTCAGATCATCGAGCGCATCGGGCCCTGCGGGGGCTCGACGCCGATGTCGGTCAGCGCGGCGGCGTGGTAGACGGAGCCGGGCACGTGGATGGCGTGCGTCAGGCCGACGTGGGCGTCGCGCCAGAACCGCTGGAGGGGGTTGTCGTTGCGCATCGCGTTGCCGCCGGAGCGGGCCACGATCTCGTCGACGGCGCGCACGGCCCGCCAGGCGGCGCTGGTCTGGATCCGGCGTCCGGCGGCGCGCCGGGCGAAGTCGACGGTCTCGCCCGCCTCGACCATGTCGTACACGCGGCAGACATTGTCGAGCAGCGCCGAGCGGGACGCGGCGATCTCGGCGGCGGCCTCGCTGACCGCGTAGAGGACGTACGGGTCGTCGCGGACGGCGGTGCCGGTGATCTGCACGCGGTCGCGCTGGTAGGCGAGGTGGTGGGCGAGGGCGCCCTCGCAGATGCCGATGACGGAGGCGGTGATGCCGAGCGGGAACGCGGCCGAGAACGGCAGGTGGTACATCGGGTTGGTCAGGCCGCGCTCCTTGGCGAGCCGGCCGTCGATGACGTCCTGGAAGTCGATGACGCGGTACTCGGGGACGAAGGCGTCGCGGACGACGATGTCCTTGCTGCCGGTGCCGCGCAGGCCGACGACGTCCCAGGAGTCGGCGACGATCTCGTAGTCCGCGCGGGGCAGGATGGCGTGCATGGCCCGCGGCGGCTGGAGCATGGCGCCGTCCTCGTCGGCGAGGAAGGCGCCGAGGAAGATCCAGTCGCAGTGGTCGGTGCCGGACGAGAACTGCCAGTGCCCGTTGAAGACGTAGCCGCCGTCGACCGGCCGCAGCAGGCCCATCGGCGCGTACGGGGAGGCGATCCAGGTGTCGGGGTCGGTGCCCCACACCTCGTCCTGCACCTTGGGGTCGGCCATGGCCATCTCCCAGGGGTGCACGCCGACGACACCGGAGACCCAGCCGGTCGCACCGTCGCAGGAGGCGATCTTCATGATCGTCTCCGCGAACTCGCGGGGGTGCAGCTCGAGTCCGCCGTGCGTCTTCGGCTGGAGCATGCGGATGGCGCCGGTCTCGCGCAGGGCCTTGGCGGCCTGGTCGTCGAGGCGGCCGAGCGTTTCGTTGGCGGGACCGAGCGCGCTGATCTCCTCGGCGCGCTCGACGACGGCGTCCAGAACCGGATTGGGCATGGCGGATCACTACTTCCTTGCGAAAGGCGGGTGAAGGGGGGAGAGAAGGGCGCGGGGCGCCGCCGGCGGCCGGGCGGGACGGCCCGCGTTCAGGCCGTGCCAGCCACGGTCAGGCCGTGTCCTTGCGGGTCAGGAAGGCGAGGACCGCGCTCTCCCAGGCGGCCTTCTGCTCGATCATCACCCAGTGCCCGCAGTCGGGGAACACGTGGAGTTCGGCGTCCGGGATGGTGCGCATCGGCACGATCGACATGTCGACCGGGCTGACCCGGTCGTCCCGGCCCCAGGTGATGAGGGTCTTCGCCTTCAGGCGGTGGAGCACGGCCCAGTACGGGGGTTCGTCGGAGGCCGCGGCGGCGGCCGCCATGGCGGCGAACGCGGCGCTGCCGTACATGGAGCGGGCGGTGGCGAGCGCGTCGGGCGCGACGGCCAGCTGCCAGCGTTCCTCGACGAGTTCCTCGGTGACGAGGCTCTGGTCGAACACCATCGAGCGCAGCCAGCGGATCAGGCCCTCGCGGGTGGGGTCGTCGGTGAACTCGCTGAGCAGCCGGATGCCCTCGCCGGGGCCCGGGCTGTACAGGTTGCGGCCGATGCCGCCGATGGTGACCAGGCGGCGGACGCGGTCGGGGTGCTTCAGGGCGAACTGGGTGCCGACGATGCCGCCCATGGAGTTCCCGACGAGGTCGACCTGCTGGAGGCCCAGCGCGTCGAGGAACCGCTCCAGGGCCGCGGGCGCGGTCACCATGGGGTGGCCCTCGACCGGGTCGCTGACCCCGAAGCCGGGCAGCTCCAGGACCAGACAGCGGAAGTGCTCGGCGAACGCGGCGAGGTTGCCCCGGTAGTTGCGCCAGCCGGTGACACCGGGGCCCGATCCGTGCAGGAGGACGAGCGGCGGCCCGTCCCCGGCCTCGTGGTAGCGCAACACTCCTTGTTCGGTGACGAGTTCACGCAAGGTGGACTCGTGGGTCAGCTCCGTCATGTGCCTCGCCTCCGCCGGTTCCTTCGGTCGACAGCGCGAACGGTGCCAGGGGCGGGGGCCCAGCGGTCGGGGCCGTCCCGATCAGCGGGACAGGGCGTCCGGCCGGCCGGGATTCGCGGCCCGCTCGGGGCCCGGGTACAGGTCGCAGGAGACCTGCCGGGCGGCGTCGAGGACGAGCGGGGCGACGCGGTCGAGCGGGGCCCGGACCTCGCCCGCGAGGGAGATCGCCGCCACCGGTCCCGCGGGGCCCTGCACGGGCGCCGCGACGCACGCGATGCCGGGGAAGTAGGCGCCGTACTCGAAGGCGATGCCCTGGCGGCGCCGGATCCGGTTCAGCTCCTGGTGCAGCTTCGGCGGGACGGCGACGGAGCGGGCGGGCGGACGTTCGCGGACGGAGTCGAGGCGGGCCTCGGCCTCCTCGGGTTCGAGGCCGGCGAGCATGGCCTTGCCGAGCGCGGTCGCGTGGGCGGGCACCCGGCCGCCGACCCAGGAGGGCACGTTCGCGGCGAACGGGCCGCCGGCCTTGTCGAGGTAGTGCACCTCCGCCTCGTCGAGCACGGCGAGGTGGACGACGAGTCCGGTGCGGATCTGCAGTTCGTGCAGGCGGCCGGCGGCGGCCGAGCGGATGTCGGCGTGGGCGCCGTCGCCGCCGAGCCCGAGGGCGCGGCGGCCGAGGCCGTAGCCGGAGCGGGTGTGATCGAGCCAGCGGAGCCGGACGAGCTGTTCGAGGATCCGGTGGGCGGTGGAGCGGGGCAGGCTGGTGCGGCGTGCCACGTCCTCCAGGGTCAGCCGGGTCGTCCGGTCGGTGAACGCGTCCATGATCAGCGTCATGCGCTCGACCATCGACGGCGGCAGCTCCCGGCGGGCGGGCGCCTGCGCCACGGGCTCGGCGTCGACAACCGTCATGAGGCCCTCCATGCGGAAAGTGCGGGGTGCGGGGTGGCGGAACGCCGGCCTGAAACGGCGTCCGTTTTCCGAGTTCTAGCAGCAGGCCAGGACCGCAGGAAGGTGCCCGCAACGCGCTTTCCCACTCAGCGGGACAGGGGCGCGGAGGGCGTCGGGTCAGGTGCGGGAGGCCCGGAGTTCGACCGCGTCGAGGAGCAGGGAGAGGGTCGTCTCGAACTGGTCGTCCTCGTCCGCCTCGGCCAAGTAGGGGGCGGCCGCGGCGAGATGGGGGTAGGTGGCGGGCGGTACGGCGAGGTACTCGCGGCGCCAGGCGAGCCGGTCGCCCTCGCGGGCCCCGCTGTCGAGTGCGGCGAACGCGGCCTCGTACGAGGAGACGGCGAGCGCCGTCTGGACCAGGGAGCGGTAGTAGCGGGCGGCCTCGCGGTCGTCGAAGCCGGCCTGGCGCAGGGCGCCGATGACGACGTCGGCGCCGCGGAACTCGGCGGTGCGGCGCGAGACGCGGGAGGCGACGAGGACGGCGACCTGGGGGTGGGCGCGGCAGGCGGCCCGGACCCGGCGGGCCAGTGACTCCAGCGTGGCCCGCCAGGTGCCGGCGGGCGCGAACCCTTCGAGAGCTTCCTCGATGAGCCGCTCGGCGAGGCCGCGCAGGATCTCGTCCTTGCCGGAGAAGTGGCGCAGCACGGCGGTGTGGTTGGCGCCGAGGTCCGCGCCGAGCCGGCGCAGGGTGAGTGCGTCGGGGCCCTCGCGCTCGACGAGGGCGAGGGCGGCGTCCAGGACGACCTGCTGGTTGAGCGACGTGCTCGGGGGGCGGCCGCGCCGTGCGCGGGGCCCGGTCCCCTCGGGCGTCCCCGGTTGCGTCATGCCGGTCATCCTAGGGCGTGTCCGCAACGTCCCGTCGTCGCCCGTGGGGTCAGTCGCGGGCGTCGAGCCAGGTCACGAGCGAGGTCAGGGCGGCGACGGTCTCGGCGTCGAGCGCGTCGTCGTCGGCGACGGGCCAGGCGCCGGTCTTCACGATCACGACATCGGCGGCCGGGTCGATCCACAGGTACTGGCCGTAGATGCCCCGCCCGGTGAACGCGCGGTGCGGGCCGCCGAGGGTCCACCACTGGTTCGTGTAGCCGTAGTGGCCGGGCAGGTCGGGGCCGAGGGCGCCGGCCTGGAGGTGGGGGCGCCCGGGCGTGCGGCCGCGCTCGATCCAGTCGACGGGCACGATCTGGCGTCCGTCGCGCTTGCCTCCGGCGGCGAGCAGGGCGCCGAGCCGGAGGAGGTCGCGCACCGAGGCGTTGAGGGAGCCGCCGCCGAGCGCGGTGCGGGGGTGGGCCCGGGTGAGGAAGTAGTGGGCGTCGTGCTCGGCGCCCATCGGCTGCCACAGGCGCTCGGTCGCGTAGCGGGCCAGCGGGGTGCCGGTCGCCGCTTCGAGGGCCCAGCCGAGGACCTGGGTGTCGAGCGTGGAGTAGTTGAAGACCGTGCCCGGTTCGGCGGTGCGGGGCAGGGAGCGGATGACGTCGAGGACCGAGCCGCCGCCGGTGACGGCCCGCTCGAACCGGCTGATGGGGGCGTGCGGGTCCGCGTAGTCCTCGACGCCGCCGGCGCCGCTGCACATGTCGAGCAGGTCGCCGAGGGTCGGGCCGTCGTACGCGGATCCGGCGAGCTCGGGCACGAGCGAGACCGCGGTGCGGTCCAGGCCGTCGAGCGCGCCCTCCTCCAGGGCGATGCCGGTGAGCAGGGAGGTCACGGACTTGGTGACGGAGAAGAGCTGGAAGCGCGCGTCGGGGCCGGCGAAGCGGCCGGGGTAGGACTCGTGCACGAGCTCGCCGCGGTGCAGCACGGCGAACCCGGTGGTCCAGGTGCGCCGGTGCAGCTCGTCGAGGGTGCGGGTGCGGCCGCCGTGGGAGTAGGTGACGTCGAGCGGGAGCGGGCGGCGCGGGAGGGGGTGCGGGGTCGCGGCGCGGGTCACGGTGTCGGTCGGCATGAGCGCCGCCATGTGCGTGAACGTCCACTCGTTGACGGGCCGGGACATCGCGAGCGTCCCCTGGTTGCGCCACAGCCAGGCGGCGCCCGCCGCCAGGCCCACGGCGGCGGCTCCCGCGACCGCCCGGTTCCTCTTCGTGCCGCGCATCGCGCCCGCCCCTCCGTCGCCCGCCCCGAATTATGAACCAATGGTGACACCAGTGGTCCGCTCCGGCAAGGGTTCCGGCGAGGGCTGCGTCGAGGCGTGCTGCTCCTCCCCCGCGAACTGGGTGCGGTACAGGTCCGCGTAGCGCCCCTCGACGGCGAGGAGCTCGGTGTGGGTGCCGCGTTCGACGATGCGTCCGTCCTCGACGACGAGGATCTGGTCGGCGGAGCGGATCGTGGACAGGCGATGGGCGATGACGAGGGCGGTGCGGTCCGCGAGGGCCTCGGCGAGGGCTTCCTGGACGGCGGCCTCGGAGGTGTTGTCGAGGTGGGCGGTGGCCTCGTCGAGGATGACGACGCGCTGCCGGGCGAGCAGGAGGCGGGCGATCGTCATGCGCTGGCGCTCGCCGCCGGAGAGCCGGTAGCCGCGCTCGCCGACCACGGTGTCGAGTCCGTCGGGCAGGGACGCGACGAGGGCGTCGAGCCGGGCCCGGCGCAGCACGTCGCGCAGTTCCTCCTCGGTGGCGTCCGGGCGGGCGAGCAGCAGGTTGGCCCGGACGGTGTCGTGGAAGAGGTGGCCGTCCTGGGTGACCATGCCGAGGGTGGCCCGCAGCGAGGTCGCGGTCAGGTCGCGTACGTCGACGCCGCCGATGCGGACGCTGCCGGAGTCGGTGTCGTAGAGGCGGGGCAGGAGCTGGGCGACGGTGGACTTGCCGGCGCCGGAGGAGCCGACGAGGGCGACGGTCTGGCCGGGTTCGGCGCGGAAGGAGACGCCGTGCAGGACCTCGGCGCCGCCGCGGGTGTCGAGCGAGGCGACCTCTTCCAGGGAGGCGAGCGAGACCTTGTCGGCGGACGGGTAGCCGAAGCGCACCTCGTCGAACTCGACGGCCACCGGCCCCTCGGGCACCGCGCGGGCGTCCGGCTTCTCGTCGATGAGCGGCTTCAGGTCGAGGACCTCGAAGACCCGCTCGAAGCTGACCAGCGCGCTCATGACCTCGACGCGGGCGCCGGCCAGTGAGGTCAGCGGGGCGTAGAGCCGGGTGAGGAGCAGGGCGAGCGAGACGACCGCGCCGGCCTCCAGGGTGCCGTCGAGCGCGAAGTACCCGCCGAGGCCGTAGACGAGCGCGAGGGCGAGGGCCGAGACGAGCGTGAGGGCGGTGATGAACGCGGACTGCGCCATGGCCGTCCGTACGCCGATGTCCCGCACCCGGCGGGCCCGCTCGGCGAACTCGGCGGACTCGTCCTCGGGGCGCCCGAAGAGCTTGATGAGGGTGGCGCCGGGGGCGGAGAACCGCTCGGTCATGCGGGTGCCCATCGCGGCGTTGTGCGCGGCGGCCTCGCGCTGGAGGCGGGCCATGCGGGAGCCCATACGGCGGGCGGGCAGCACGAAGACGGGCAGCAGGAGCAGCGCGAGGAGGGTGATCTGCCAGGAGAGGGTGAGCATGACGGCGAGGGTCAGGAGCAGGGTGACCACGTTGCCGACGACGCCGGACAGGGTGTTGCTGAAGGCGCGCTGGGCGCCGATGACGTCGTTGTTGAGGCGGCTGACGAGCGCGCCGGTGCGGGTGCGGGTGAAGAAGGCGACGGGCATGCGCTGGACGTGGTCGAAGACGGCGGTGCGCAGGTCGAGGATGAGGCCCTCGCCGAGGTTCGCGGAGAGCCAGCGCGCGAGGAGTCCGATGCCGGCCTCGGCGAGGGCGATGACGGCGATCAGCAGGGCCAGCCGTACGACGTGTCCCTGGTCGTGGCCCTTCACGATGCTGTCGACGACATCCCCGGCGAGCACGGGGGTGGCCACGGCCAGCAGCGCGGTGACGATGCTGAGCAGGACGAACTGGGCGATGCGTCTGCGGTGCGGGCGGGCGAAGGCGGCGATCCTGCGCAGGGTCGCGCGGTCGAAGGGGCGGCGGTCGGGGCCGCCGTTCTGGGCGTTCATGACGCTGTGCAGCTGCGTCCAGGCTGTGGTCTCCATGCTCATGCCGGTGACGCTACGACCTCAAGCAATGTTGAGGTCAAGGGAACGGCGCGCGTCCCCCGAACGTGCCGCGCGGCGCCCGGCGAGGCTCCCTTGACCGGCCTGCGGCCGACCCATAACTTCGCACCGGATTCACCCCTTTTGCGGTGGTGGTCGACCACCGGAACCGACCGACGGGAAGCCCTCGGATGCCCCAGCTCGGCAGGCGCACGCTGTTGTCCGCGATCGGCGTCACGGCGGCGGCCGGTGCCGCCGTCGCCGCCCCGGCCGCCCGCGCGTCCGTCGCGGCGCGCTCGGCCCGCCGGGCGCGGCGCGGCCCGTACGACGGCGAGGTGCGGGCGCTGCTGCGCCGGATGACGTTCGAGGAGAAGCTCGGGCAGTTGCAGCAGTTGCCGTGGTCGTGGGAGCTCAATCCGGGGTCGGGCGAGACGAGGGAGGTCGAGGACGCCGCGCGCGCGGGCCGGCTCGGCTCGGTGCTCAGCGTCCTCGGGGCCGCCCGCACGAACGCGCTGCAGCGGATCGCCGTGGAGGAGTCGCGGCTCGGCATCCCTCTCCTGTTCGGCCTGGACGTGATCCACGGCTGCTGGACCACGTTCCCGATCCCGCTGGCGCAGGCGGCGAGCTTCGATCCCGAAGTGGCCCGCACGGACGCCGAGGTGTCGGCGCGGGAGGCCCGCTCGTGCGGGGTGCACTGGGTGTTCTCGCCGATGATGGACGTCACGCACGAGCCGCGGTGGGGCCGGATCGCGGAGAGCGACGGCGAGGACCCGTATCTGACCTCGCGGTTCGCGGCCGCCAAGGTCGCGGGCTATCAGGGCGACGGCTACCGCGACGGGCGGACGGTCGCGGCCTGCGCCAAGCACTTCGTCGCGTACGGAGGCGCCGAGGGCGGGCGCGACTACAACACCGTCGACGTGTCCGAGTCGCGGCTGCGCAATCTGTATCTGCCGCCGTTCAAGGCGGCGGTGGAGGCGGGCGTGGAGACCGTGATGGCGTCGTTCAACACCATCGGCGGGGTGCCGGCGCACGGCAACGCGCACACGCTCACCGACATCCTCCGCCAGGAGTGGGGCTTCGACGGGACGGTCGTCAGCGACTGGGCGGGCGTCCAGGAGCTGATCGCGCACGGCTTCGCCGAGGACGGCGCGGACGCGGCGCGGCGCGCGCTGAACGCGGGCGTGGACATGGAGATGACCAGTACCCACCTGCGGGCGGAGGGCCGGGCCCTGCTGGACGCCGGGCGCGTCACACGCCGCCGCGTCGACGACGCCGTGTCGCGCGTCCTGCGGCTGAAGTTCACGCTCGGCCTGTTCGAGGAGCCGTACGTGAAGGAGTCCGCGGAGATCACCGCGCCCTCCCCCGCCGCACGCCGGGCGGCACGCACGGCGGCCGCGCGCTCGATGGTGCTGCTCAAGAACGACGGCGGCGTGCTGCCGCTGCGGCGCTCGGTCACCTCGATCGCCCTCGTGGGACCGTTCGCGAACTCCACCGACCTGCTGGGGACCTGGGCCGTGCCCGCCGCGGCGAAGCGCTTCCCCGCGGCGAAGGTCCTGGACGCGGTGCGCGAGGCCGCGCCGGGTGCGCGGGTGACGTACGCGCGGGGCGTGGCCGCCGACGGCGCCGGCACGTCCGGGATCGCGGAGGCGGTCGCAGCGGCGCGGGCGGCGGAGGTGACCGTCGTGGTCGTGGGCGAGCCGGCCGCGCTCAGCGGTGAGGCGGCGGCGCGCAGTGATCTCGGACTCCCGGGCGCACAGGAGGAGTTGATCGCGGCGGTCGCCCGGACGGGCAGACCGTTCGTGGTGGTCCTGGTGAACGGGCGGCCGCTGACGGTCGGCGACTGGCTGGACGCGGCGCCCGCCGTCCTGGAGGCCTGGCACCCGGGTGTGGAGGCGGGCCCGGCGATCGCGGACGTGCTGTTCGGCGCGGTGAACCCGGGCGGCAGGCTGCCGGTGTCGTTCCCGCGCACGGTGGGCCAGCTCCCGGTGCACTACAACCACGAGTCGACGGGCCGCCCCGCCGACCCCGGCAACAAGTACACGTCGAAGTACCTGGACCTGCCGCCCTCCCCGCAGTTCCCCTTCGGGCACGGCCTGAGCTACACGACGTTCGAGCTGGGCACGCCCGAACTGAGCCGCGCCGCCGTGCCGGCCGCCGCGCTGCGCGAGGGCGCCGGGGTCGAGGTGACGGTGGACGTGCGCAACACGGGCGGGCGCGCGGGCGACGAAGTGGTGCAGCTGTACGTGCGGGACCGCGCGGCGAGCATCGCGCAGCCCGTGCGCCGGCTCATCGGGTTCGAACGGGTCACGCTGGAGCCCGGCGCGACCCGCACGGTCCGCTTCCGGTTCGGGGCGGCCGAGCTGGGCTTCTGGACGAACGACCCGGCCGGTGAATTCCTGGTGGAGGAGGGCGCGTTCGACCTGTACACCGGGACGAGCTCGACGGCGCGGGCCAGACTGACCCTCACGGTCGAGTAGTCCCGGCCGCGGTCCTGTCCGTCCCGCGAGAGGAAACCCCCGTGCCGTCCCTCAATCCCCCGCCGTCCGTCCGCGTCGAACGCGCCGGACCCGTCACGACCGTGGTGCTGTCCCGGCCCGCCGCCCGCAACGCCGTGGACGGTCCGACGGCGGCCCGGCTGGCCGGCGCCTTCCGGGAGTTCGAGGCCGACGACACGGCGCGGGTCGCGGTGCTGTGGGGCGAGGGCGGGACGTTCTGCGCGGGCGCGGACCTCAAGGCGGTCGGTACGGGGCGGGGCAACCGGGTCGCCGAGGACGGGGACGGGCCGATGGGCCCGACGCGACTGCGCCTGACCAAGCCGGTGATCGCGGCGGTCGCCGGGCACGCCGTGGCGGGCGGGCTCGAACTGGCGCTGTGGTGCGATCTGCGGGTCGCTGAGGAGGACGCCGTGTTCGGGGTGTTCTGCCGGCGCTGGGGCGTTCCGCTGATCGACGGCGGCACGGTCCGGCTGCCGCGGATCGTCGGGGAGGGCCGGGCGCTCGACCTGATCCTGACCGGCCGCCCGGTGCCCGCGCCGGAGGCCCTCGCCATGGGCCTGGTCAACCGGCTGGTGCCGCCGGGCCGGGCCCGCGGCGAGGCCGAGGAACTCGCGCGGCGGCTCGCCGGTTTCCCGCAGGCCTGTCTGCGCAGCGACCTGGCCTCCGTACGGGCCACGGCCGGAATGCCGGAGGCGGAGGCGCTGCGCACCGAAGTCCGTTTCGGGACGGGCGTGTTGCGCGAGGGCGTCGAAGGGGCGGGGCGCTTCGTGGCGGGTGAGGGGCGGCACGGCGCGTTCGGTGCGCCGGCCGGCCCGGACGCCCCGGCGCCCGGGTCAGCCGAGTTCGAGTGAGGTGACGCCGAAGACGCGTTCGGCGTGGTGGGGGCGGACCGGTCCGGTGTACATGCGGGCGGTCTCGAACCCGGCGGCGAGGCCGCGCTCCTCGGCGAGGGCGACGGCGGCCCGGTTCACGTCGGGCACGTCGAGCGCGACGGGCCCCTCGGCGGGCGCGAGCGCGTCGAAGAGGGCGGCGGCGTCCTCCGCCGTGTCGGCGAACAGCGGCCCGATCCGCGGCATGTCCCGGCCCGCCCTGACGACTCCGTACCCGGTGATCCGGCCGCCGGTGACCCGTACCAGTGCGGTGTGTCCGGCGGTGGCGAGCCAGGACTCCAGGAACCGGGGCCGGTCAGCGGGCTGGCAGGCGCTGTCGTAGGCGTGCAGTTCCGGGAGGCGGTCGCCGACGGGCTCGACGCCGTCGGGGCGCGGGGGCGCGGGCCGGCTCGGGACGCCGGTGTAGCGGACGGTGCGGTGGGCCGGGGCGAATCCGGAGCGGCGGTAGTTGTCCTGCTGGGCGACCACTCCGTCCAGGCCCACCGTCCGGCTGCCCGCGTGGGCGAGCCCGGTGCGCCAGGTGGCGATGCCGTAGCCGCGGCCGCGCAGGTCGGGCCGGACGAGGTAGAAGCCCAGGAAGGCGTAGGCGTCGCCGTAGTTGACGACGGAGACGGCGGAGGCGGGCTCGCCGTCGACGCGCCCCAGGAAGAAGCCCCGGGGGTCCTGTGCGAAGAAGCTCGCGGTGTCGGCCAGGCCCGGGTTCCAGCCCTCGGCGGCGGCCCAGCCGTGGACCACGGCCCAGTCGGCGGGCGTGGCCTGGGCGATGTCGAGCCGCCGGGAGACGTCCTGCATGCGTGCTGCTCCTGTTCGTCACGGTGTGGCCGGTGTGTCGTCGCCGCGACACGGACCGGGTGTAGGGTCCGACCTTCCCGATCACGCCCCGGTCGTCACATGCCTGCGGCAAGATGACCGGACGCAGTCGCGAACCACCAGTATTCACAAGGGAGTTGACATGACCGAACCGTCCCCCGCCGACGTCCGGATCGACACCAGCAGGCCGCATCCCGCCCGGGTGTACGACTGGTACCTCGGCGGCAAGGACAACTACCCCGTGGACGAGGCCCTCGGACGGCAGATCACCGAGATGGAGCCCACGGCGCCGTACGGGGCCCGGCACAACCGCTGGTTCATGCAGCGGGCGACGCGCATGCTCGCCGGGCGGCTCGGCATCCGTCAGTTCCTGGACATCGGCACGGGCATACCCACCGAGCCGAACCTGCACCGGATCGCGCAGACCGCGAACCCGGACGCGACCGTCGTGTACGTCGACAACGACCCGATCGTGCTCGCCCACGCGGCGGCGCTGCTGCGCGGCACCCCCGAGGGCGTCACCCGCTACCTCCAGGCGGACGCGCGTGATCCCGGGCGGATCGTGGCGCTGGCGCGGGAGATCCTCGACCTCGACCGGCCGGTCGCGCTGTCGCTCATCGCGCTGCTGCACTTCGTGCCGGACGAGGAGGGCGCGTACGAGATCGTGCGCACGCTGGTCGACGCGCTGCCGTCGGGCAGTCATCTCGTGCTGTCTCAGCTCGCCTCGGACTTCGATCCGGAGCGCACCCGGGAGGCCGTCGCCATGTACAAGGCGGGCGGAGTCTCGCTCGTGCCGCGCACCCGCACCGAGATGGCGAAGTTCTTCGAGGGCACGGATCTGCTGTCGCCGGGGATCGTGTGGCTGCCGGACTGGCACCCGGAGCTGGGGGTCGACGAGGTGCGCGACGGGACGCCGGTGCCGCTGTACGCGGGGGTCGGCCGCAAGCCCTGAGCGCGTCCGGGAACCGGGGTCCGGCGCGCCACGCCGACATGGCGAAGATCACACATGGCGATGCCCACGTGACGGACCGGAGCGAAAAGCGGCACCGATCGCCTACTCTCTTTCACATGTCCTCCACTCCTGCCCCGCACTCCGAACGGTCCGCCGACGAGGTCAACGAGCAGATCCGTGACCTGTGGGCGCGTACCGGCGGGCAGTTGACCGCCGAGGACCGCGCGGAGTACGAGGTGCTGGTGACGGAGTGGGCGATGGCGATCGGTGAAGGAGCCGTGCAGAGGGCCTGATCCGGCCTCCGGCCTCGGCCCCGACCCCGCCCCGCCGCTCAGTTCCGGTCCGCGTCCCCGTTCAGGACTGGGGACGCTTGCCGTGGTTCGCCGCGTGCTTGCGGCGGGCCTTCTTCTTACGGCGTCGCTTCGATGACATCGGGACCTCCCGGGGCGTAGCGGACACATCCGTGGCTCACCTTTCCACAGCCCGTTCGCGTGCGCGATTCCGCGATGTCACACCATGTCCCCCGTGTGTCCGCGCCCGCGGGGCGGCGCCGGATGTTCACGGCTCCTCCGCAAAGGCGTTGACGGGGCCGGAGGGGTCTGGGAGGGTCACCTGGCCCGTCGCTCCGCCACCCCCCGGTGAGGGACCGAGGAGATCCCACCCCGATGACGCACAGCCCCGCCCCCGCCTCCGAAGCCCCCGGCTCCGGCTGGCGGCGCTTCGCCCGGGCCCACTGGTCCGGGGATCCGGTGGTGGTGGCGGACGCACCCGGGACCGGCCTCACGGCGGCCGAGACGCACGCGCTGCTGGTGGCCGCCGCGGCGCGCCCCGGCCGGACCCGGCTGACCACCTCGGACGCCGTACTGCCCGCCCCCGGACCGCTCCTGCCGGGCCCGGACGATCCCGACACGGCCGCGTACGTCCGGCGCATGGCCGCCGCGCCCGAGCTGGCGGGTGACGGCTGGCTGCTCACCGCCACGGACCCGCTGGCGCACGACTTCGGCCTGTGGGCGCGGGTGCGGGACGTCCTGGACGGCCTGTGGCGGCACGTCGGGCGGCCCGCGCTGCCCGTCACGGCGGAGCTCGCCGTCGGGGACCGGCACCACGCGCCGGACCGGCCCGGTGTCCGCGCGGACACCGCGGGCCTGACCTGGGTCCTCGACGGCTCCCTCACCGTGCGGGTACGGCCCGAGCACACCGGCACCGAGTTCGTCCTGCACGCCCGCGCGGGCGATCTCGTGCACTGGCCGGCCGGCAGCCACCACCTCGACCAGCGTTCCGGCCCCTGCACGACCCTGCGCCTCTCCGTGCCCGCACGGCGCGCCTCCGCCCTCCCGTACGTCTCCGAGGTCCTCGGCGCGCTGATGCGCGACGACGCCGGGCCCCGGCCGGAGCGGCGCCCGCTCCCCTCCCCGGTGCCCGCCGCGCCCGACGGGCGGATCGCCGTGCCGGCGGCGCTGCGGGACTGCGCGGAGCTGCTGCGCGGGACGCTCGCGGGGCGCGCGCCCGAGCGAGCGCTGCTGCTGCGCTGGGCCGCGCTGCGGTCCGCAGCCGGGCTCCATCCGCCCCCGCCGCCCCGGCCGGGCATCGCCTTCTCGCCGGCGCACCGATTACGGCGCGTGGCGGAGATCGTACGGGTCGCCGACGGGGCGGACGGGCCCGTGTGGGCGGCCAACGGACACGCCTGGCCGGTGCCGGCCTCCTGCGACCGGCTGCTCACAGCGCTGCGGGGATCCGGCACCACCGTGGCCGAGCTGGCCCGCGCCGCCGGGCTGCGGCCCGCGTCCCCCGAGCTGACCGGCCCGCTGGACGCGCTGTACCGGGCCCGCGCGGTGGACGTCGAGCCGTACCCGGGCGCGGGGCGTCCGTGACCGCCGCCGGCCCGATACGCACGGCCGTCCTGGACCCGCTCGACTGGCGGGTCTTCGCGCGCGACCACTGGGACCGGCGGCCCGTCGTGCTGCGCCCCGCGGGGCCGGGCACGGCGCTGTTCGACCGGAACGAGGTGTTCGAGAGCGCCGTCGTCGCCGCGCAGTTCGCGGTGACCGCCGCGCGGGCCGAACTGACCGTCGGATCGCGGCTGCTCACCGACCCCGGGGACCTGCTGCCCCTCCAGGAGGACGGCTCGTTCGCGCGCTACGACCTGCGTCTCGCCGGGCGGACCGAGGGGCAGCCGTTCGCACTGGCCGTGCACGCCCTGCACGCGGGACACCATCCGCTGTGGGCCCGGGAGCGCTCCTTCCTCGCCGGGCTGTGGGACGAGGTGGGCCGCCCGCACGGCGGGGTGAGCACGACCCTGACGCACGGCACGCGCGAGCCCCTGGTGCCCGCGGAGGCGGCGCGGGAGGCCCGGTTCGTGTGTCTGCTGACCGGGCGGCGGCATCTGCGCGTGACGGACGGCGACGGGACCACGAGCGTCGCCGCGACGGTCCCCGGTGACCTCCTGTATCTGCCGCCGGGCCATGCCTGGTCGGCGGATCCCGCGCCCCGGCCCGTGACCACCGTCCGCGTCGGCGTCCCCCGCGACCCGCACCCGCACTGCCCGCCGCCGCATCCGCACGAGCCGGACCCGCCCGGTCGGCCGGGCGGCGACGACATCCTCGGACGC
>NZ_JBHYTK010000013.1:79449-83374 GCF_042749255.1 Streptomyces sp. NPDC059524
GGGCCCGCGCGCCCCCGCGCCGCGCGGCGGCGCCGGCCCTCGACCCCGCGTCCCGCCCCGCGCCCCGCCCCGCCGCGACGGAGCGGCGCCTGGTGCGCGAGGCGCTGCGGCACGCCACCGACGGCGGGCTGCGCCCGGTGCCGCCCGCGGCGCGGCCCGGCTGGTTCACGGACGACGACGTGGTGCGGGCCGTCGAACCGGTCCTGTGGGCGCCCGGGGCCGGGCGGCGTCCGGTCGCGGCGTGCGGGCACGTCACCGAGACGGACCTCTCGGAGGCCGAACTCGCCGCCTTCCTCGGCGTGTTGAATGCCGGGCGGCCCGTGGCGGTGGTCGAACTGACGCCGCCCGCGCGGAACCTGCTGTCGGTCCTCGCCGGTTTCCGCGCGATAGAACGCCTCTGACCGGGAGCCTCTTCTCGTGTTCTCGGCTACGAACTGTAGGGAATCGCGAGGTACTTGTACTCCAGGAACTCGTCGATGCCGACCCGGCCGCCCTCGCGTCCGAGGCCCGACTGCTTGACGCCGCCGAAGGGGGCGGCCGGGTTCGAGACGAGGCCGGTGTTGAGGCCGACCATGCCGGTCTCTAGGCGTTCGCCGACCCGGAGGGCCCGGTCGAGATCACGGGTGAAGACGTACGACACCAGGCCCCACTCCGTGTCGTTCGCGATCCGGACGACGTCGTCCTCGTCCTCGAACGTGAACAGGGCGGCGACCGGGCCGAAGATCTCCGTGCCGGTCAGTTCGGCGTCGCGCGGGACCTGGGCGAGGACGGTCGGCGGGTAGAAGGTGCCGGGGCCCTCGGGCACCTCACCGCCGGTGAGGACCTTGGCGCCGCGGCCCACGGCGTCGCGGACCAGGCGCTCCACCTTGTCCCGGCCGGCCGCGTCGATGAGCGGGCCGACGTCGGTGCCGGGCGCGGTGCCGTCGCCGACGGTCAGGGCGGCCATCCTGGCGGTGAGGCGGGCGGCGAAGTCCTCGGCGACGCCGGCGTGCACGTAGACGCGGTTCGCGGCGGTGCAGGCCTCCCCCATGTTGCGCATCTTGGCGACCATCAGGCCGTCGACGGCCGCGTCGAGGTCGGCGTCGTCGAATACGATGAACGGTGCGTTCCCGCCGAGTTCGAGCGAGGTGCGCACGACCGTGTCGGCGCACTGGGTGAGCAGGATCCGGCCCACCTGCGTGGAGCCGGTGAAGGAGAGCTTGCGGATGCCGCCGCCACGCAGCAGGGGTTCGACGACGGCGGCGGCGTCGGACGTGGTGAGGGTGTTGAGGACGCCGGGCGGCAGGCCCGCCTCGGCGAGGATCGCGGTCAGGGCGAGGGTGGACAGCGGGGTCTGCGGGGCCGGCTTGAGGATCATGGTGCAGCCGGCCGCCACGGCCGGGCCGATCTTGCGGGTGCCCATGGCGAGCGGGAAGTTCCACGGGGTGATCAGGAGGCAGGGGCCAACGGGCTGACGGAGCACCAGGTGGCGGTTGCGTCCGTCGGGGCTGGTGGCGAAGCCGCCGTCGATACGGACGGCCTCCTCGGAGAACCAGCGGAAGAACTCGGCGGCGTAGGCGACCTCGCCGCGGGCCTCGGCCAGCGGCTTGCCCATCTCCAGGGTCATGAGCAGGGCGAGGTCCTCGGCGCGTTCGAGGATGATCTCGTGGGCGCGGCGCAGGATCTCGCCCCGGGCGCGGGGGGCGGTGCGGGCCCAGCCCTGCTGTGCCTCGCGGGCGGCGGCGAGGGCGCGGGCGGCGTCCTCGGGGCCGGCGTCGGCGACCTCGCACAGGACGGTGCCGGTGGCCGGATTGTCGACGGCCAGCGTCCGTCCCGACGCGGCGGCCTCCCATCCTTCACCGATCCACAGCTGCTTCGGCACGGAGTCGATCACGGGGTGCGTGGGCATTCTCGGGGCTCCTGGTGGGTCGGGGGACGGTCCGCCGCCTGGGGCGGTACGGGTGGGTGGGCTGCACCCTGGCGGGGCGCCGGGTGCGTGTCGGTCGGGCGTGGGTCAGGGGGTGGAGGATCGCTGCCGGGTGCCGGGCCGTCGTGCTGGCTCGCGCCCACGCGGCGGAGCCGCAGATCGATGCGGTCCCGCTCGCGCGGCGAACGCCGCAGGATCCACCCGCCGTAGGGGCCGAGGATCGTCGGCGGGTGCCGCGCCGTCGTGGTGGCTCGCGCCCACGCGGCGAAGCCGCAGATCGATGCGGCCCCGCGCCCCTGAAGGCGCACTCCGTGCGCCCCAGGGCCGGGCGGTCCCGCCCGCGCGGCGAACGCCGCATAATCCACCCGCCGTAGGGGCCGAGGTTCGCCGGCGGGTGCCGCGCCGTCGTGGTTGCTCGCGCAGTTCCCCGCGCCCCTGAAGGCGCACTCCGTGCGCCCCAGGGGCGGACGGTCCCGCCCACGCGGCGGGGCCGCAGATCGATGCGGTCCCGCGCCCCTCAAGGCGCGCTCCGTGCGGCCCAGGGGTCGGACGGCTCCGCGACCCGGCGCGGCACGACTCGTCGCTCACCCCGTGGCCGTGTTCACCGCCGCGCTCCACATGCGGAGCGCCTCGTCGATCTGGGGTTCGGAGACCACGAGGGCCGGGATCATGCGGACCACGTTGCCCCAGGGGCCGCAGGTCAGCAGGAGGAGGCCCTCCTCCGCCGCCGCCTGCTGGGCGCGCACGGCCGTCGTCGGGTCGGGGGTGCCGTCGGGGGCCGTGAACTCGCTGGCCAGCATCAGGCCCAGGCCGCGCACGTCGCCGATCGCCGGGTGCTTCGCGGCGACGTCCTCCAGGCCGGCGCGCAGCCGGGCGCCCATCGTCTCCGCGTTGGCGACCAGGCCCTCGTCCTCGATGACGTCGAGCGTGGCGCACGCGGCCGCGCAGGCCACCGCGTTGCCGCCGTAGGTGCCGCCCTGGGAGCCGGGCCTGGCCCGGTGCATGAGGGCCTCGGGCGCGGCGATGCCGGACAGGGGGAAGCCGCTGGCCAGGCCCTTCGCGGTGATGAGGATGTCGGGGCGGACGGCGAAGTGCTCGTGGCCCCAGAAGCGGCCGGTGCGGCCGACGCCGGTCTGGATCTCGTCGAGGATCAGCAGGATGCCGTGCCGGTCGGCGCGCTCGCGCAGCCCTTGCAGGAAGGCCGTGTTCGCCGGGACGTAGCCGCCCTCGCCGAGGACGGGTTCGATGATGATCGCGGCGGTGTCGTCCGGGTCGGACACGGTCTGCAGGAGGTGGTCGAACTCCTTCAGGGCGAACCGCGTGGCCGTCTCCTCGTCCCAGCCGTAGTGGTACGCGTTCGGGAACGGGGTGATCGCGACCCCGGCCATGAGCGGTCCGAAGCCGGTGCGGATCTTCGTGCCTGAGGTGGTGAGGGAGGCGGCGGCGACGGTACGGCCGTGGAAGCCGCCGTGCGCGACGACGATGTTCGGCCGCCCGGTGGCCTGGCGGGCGAGCCGCATCGCCGCCTCGACGGCCTCGCTGCCCGAGTTGGCGAAGAAGAGGCTGTCGAGGCCCTCGGGCAGCACGTCGCCGAGCCGCTCGACGAGCCGTTGCAGCGGCTGGTGGAGGACGGTCGTGTACTGGCCGTGGATGAGGGTGGCGACCTGCTCCTGGGCGGCGGCCACGACCCGGGGGTGGCAGTGCCCGGTGCTGGTGACGCCGATCCCGGCGGTGAAGTCGAGATAGCGGCGGCCGTCGGTGCCGTAGAGGTGGACGCCCTCCCCGCGCTGCGCGACGACGGGGGTGGCCTGACGCAGATGCTCGGACAGTCGGGTCATGGTCTCCACCCTCGGGGTCGGGGCGAACCGTCGTCAATGGGTCATGTGCGACGATTCCCCGCCATGCGTGAATTCACCCCTCTGACCTGGGAGTTCATCGATTCGGAACGACTCCCCCCGCGTGTCGGACCTCGCGGGGGCGTGCGGCAGGATGGCCGCGCGCGGGCGGTCAGGACGCCCG
>NZ_JBHYTK010000013.1:83384-85649 GCF_042749255.1 Streptomyces sp. NPDC059524
GGGGACTCAGAAGAGCCGCCCCCCGCCCCCCGGGGGGGCGCCCCGCGGGGGGGGGGGGGGGTGGTGGGCGGCGGGGGGGCGTACCCCCCCCCGGCCCGCGCCCCATCCCCGATCCGGCAGGTACCAGGTGACGAAACATCACATATCGCTATACCCGGCAGTGTTGAGCACGGGAGGTGCCCGGTGACCCGCGCCGTCGAACTGCACGATCTGCTGTTCTCCGGCGTCGCGCTGCTCGCCGGGCTGATCGGCGGCCTGCTGCTGCGGACGCTGATGCGCTGGCTGGGGGTGCGGGCGAGCCGCACCAAGTGGGGCGGCGACGACGTGATCGTCGACGCGCTGCGCACGCTCGTACCGTGGGCCACGGTCGCGGCGGGCGCGGCGGTGGCGGCCGAGCTGCTGCCGCTGACGCAGCGGACCGGACGCAACGTGAACACGGCGCTGACCGCGTTCGTCATCGTCGCCGCGACGCTCACGGCGGCGCGCATCGTGACGGGCCTGGTGCGCACGGTCGCGCAGTCCCGCTCCGCGGTGGCCGGCTCCGCGACGATCTTCGTGAACATCACCCGGGTGGTCGTCCTCGCGATCGGCTTCCTCGTGGTGCTGCAGACGCTCGGCGTCTCCATCGCCCCGCTGCTCACCGCCCTGGGCGTCGGCGGCCTCGCGGTGGCGCTCGCCCTCCAGGACACGCTCGCCAATCTCTTCGCGGGCGTGCACATCCTCGCCTCGAAGACGGTCCAGCCCGGCGACTACATCCGGCTGAGCAGCGGCGAGGAGGGCTACGTCGTCGACATCAACTGGCGCAACACGGTGGTGCGGCAGCTCTCCAACAACCTCGTGATCATCCCGAACAACAAGCTGGCCGGGACGAACATGACCAACTACAGCCGCCCGGAGCAGGAGATGACCCTGCTCGTGCAGGTGGGTGTCTCCTTCGACAGCGACCTCGACCAGGTCGAGAAGGTCACGATGGACGTGGTCGCCGAGGTGATGAGCGGCGTCGAGGGCGCGATGCCCGAGCACGAGCCCGCGGTGCGCTTCCACACGTTCGGCGACTCGCGGATCAGCTTCACGGTGATCCTGGGCGTCGGCGAGTTCAGCGACCAGTACCGGATCAAGCACGAGTTCATCAAGCGCCTCCACCGGCGCTACCGCGACGAGGGCATCCGCATCCCGTCCCCGGTGCGCACGGTGGCGCTCGCGCAGGGCAGTGCCCCGGTGGTGATCCCGCAGCAGCGGGACGGCGAGCAGCACCCGGTCGGCTGACCGGGCGTCAGCCGACCAACCGGCCGAGGACCCGGGCGGCGGTGTCGGCCATGAACGCGTTCCGCCCGCGGTAGTACGCGAGTTCGTGGACGGCGATGGTCAGGGCCCAGCCCCGGCCCCGCCGCCAGGCCGCCTCGTCGTGGCCGACGGCCGTGCGGAAGACGGCGGCGCCCTCCTCGTCGAGGATGTACCAGGCCGCGATGAGGTCGACGGCCGGGTCGCC
The DNA here is from genome assembly GCF_042749255.1 of Streptomyces sp. NPDC059524. Taxonomy (NCBI): domain Bacteria; kingdom Bacillati; phylum Actinomycetota; class Actinomycetes; order Kitasatosporales; family Streptomycetaceae; genus Streptomyces; species Streptomyces sp. NPDC059524. The sequence goes on from NZ_JBHYTK010000013.1 coordinate 84,874, forward strand.
GAGGCCGGCGCAGCCGAAGTCGATCACGGCGGTGAGGCGGCCGGTCTCCGGGTCGACGAGCACGTTGCCGGGTTCGAGGTCGGCGTGCAGCCAGACGTCGGGGCCGGTCCACGCGGGCGCCTCGAGGGCGTCCTGCCACAGGGCGGTCGCCGCCCCCGCGTCGACGATCCCGTCGAGCCGGCCGATGGTCTCGCGGGTGCCGGCGTCGCGCGGCGCGAGGGATCCGCCGCGGTAGGCGGCGGGCGCCCCGGCCGGGTCGGCCTTCTGAAGGGCGCGCACGAACTCCGCGACGTCGACGGCCAGTCGGGCGGGGTCCTCGAGCCGGTCGCCGGCGGGGATCGTGCCCGGCAGCCATCGGTACACGGCCCACGGCCAGGGGTAGCCGCGCCCGGGCGCGCCGGTGCCGAGCGGCTCGGGCACGGCGACGGGCAGTCGGGGCGCGAGGCGCCGTACGGTGTCCTGCTCCCCCGGTACGTCGGCGGCGGCCCCGGGGGTGCGCGGCATGCGGACGACGAGGTCGTCGCCGAGCCGGAACAGCAGGTTCTGGGTGCCGTCGGAGGCGACGGGGCGCAGCGGCAGGGCGGCCCAGCGCGGGAACTGGTCGGTGAGCAGCCCCCGGACAAGCGTCTCGTCCATGGCGGGCTCGTCGTCGTGCAGCGTGCGCGGTGCGCTCATCGTGACCCTTCGCCGATCCACCGGCCCGTCGGCCGGCCGACCGAGCCTAGGGCCTTTCTTTCGGATCAGGCTGGATCAGGGAGCGGGGCGTGGTGCGTGCA
>NZ_JBHYTK010000014.1:0-72522 GCF_042749255.1 Streptomyces sp. NPDC059524
AACCGATCGGCCCCCATTTCTCGGGGGATGGGTGTTGTTTATATTCCCCCTGAAGGGGCACACTTCGTGCGTCCCCAGGGGCGTGTTGCTCGCGCCCCGCGACGGAGTCGCTGATCGGGTACAGCCCCGCGCCCCTGAAGGGGCATACTTCGTGCGTCCCCAGGGGCGTGTTGCTCGCGCCCCGCGCCGGAGTCGCTGATCGGGTACAGCCCCGCGCCCCTGAAGGGGCACACTTCGTGCGCCCCCAGGGGCTCAGTGATGTGCTGCTTGAGGGGAGCGGCGGGGGGAGGTGGGGGTCAGGTTGTTGAGGACGCCTTCCTCCGCGCCGCCTGTGGTGCCGCCGGGGCGGCCGGCCGGTCGGTCGGGGCCGGGGGCTGTGGTCGTCGGGGAGTCGGTGGCGGGGGACGTCGGGCCCGTGGGGGTCGGGGAGTGGGAGGGGGTGGGCTTGCCGGATGTCGAGGGGCTGGTGCTGCCCGAGGGCTCGCGGGTTTCGGGGGCCGGGGGCGGCGGCGGTTCCTCGGCGCCCTCCTCCAGTTCGAGGTCGAAGTCGTGGGCGGGGGTGCCGGCCAGCGCCTTGCGGGTGTACTGGGCCCAGATCTGGGCCGGGAACCCGCCGCCGTTGATGCGGGGCAGCCCCGCCGCCCCGTACAGCGGGGTGTGCGCGGCGGTGTCCGGGTCCTGGCCCATGACGGCGACGACGGTGGCGAGGTCCGGGGTGTAGCCGGCGAACCAGGCCGCCGTGTCCTCCTCCGCGGTGCCGGTCTTGCCGGCGGCGGGGCGGCCCGCGGCCTGCGCGGCGATTCCGGTGCCGTCCTCGACGACGGACTGGAGGATCGCGGTCGTCGTGTCGGCGGACTCCCGGCTGACGGCCCGGCTGGTCTCCTGCTCGGGCAGGCCGATCTTCTGCCCGTCCTTGCTGAGTCCGCCGAGCAGCGTGTACGTGCCGTGCCGGCCGTGGTTGGCGAGGGTCGCGTAGGCCTCGGTCATGTCGAGGACGCTGGCGGTGGCGGGGCCGAGCGCGATGGAGGGGGAGGCGGTCAGGTCGGGGGTGGTGGCCGGGAGGCCGAGGTCGATCGCGGTCTGCTTCACCTTGTCGGAGCCGACGTCGACGGCCATCTGCGCGTAGACCGCGTTGACGGACTTGTCGGTGGCCTCGCGGACGGTGAGGGGGCCGTAGGAGATCTCGTCCTCGTTCTCGGGGGCGTAGTAGCCGCCGTCCCAGCCCTGGACGGGGCGGGCGTTGGTGCCGTCGTAGACGGTGTTCGGGGTGATGACGCGGCCGTCCTCGGTCGTCGAGCCGTGTTCGACGGCGCTGGTGAAGACGAAGGGCTTGAAGGTGGAGCCGACCTGGTAGTCGCGGCGCGTGGCGTTGTTGACGTACTGCTGCGTGTAGTCGATGCCGCCGTACATGGCGAGGACCTTGCCGGTGCGCGGGTCGATGGAGGCGCCGCCCGCGCGGACGTTGCGGTCGGCGGCGCGGCCCTTCTTGTCGATCTTCGACATGAGCTGCTTCTCGACGGCGGCGACGAACGCGTCCTGCTTCTTGCGCTGGAGGGTGGTGGTGATGCGGAAGCCGCCGGTGGCGAGGGTGTCCTCGTCGAGGATCTTGTGCTCGACGATGTAGTCGCGGACGGCGTCGCGGATGTAGCCGCGCTGTCCGGACAGTCCGGCCTGGCTGTTGTGGGCCTCGTCGGGCATGGGGAAGGTGGTGCGGGCGCGGGTGGCGGGATCGAGCCACTTCTCCTTGACCATGCCGTCGAGGACGTAGTTCCAGCGGGCGACGGCCTTGCCCTTGTTCTCGGGGTGGGCGACGACGTCGTAGGCGCTGGGGGCGTTCAACAGGGCGGCCAGGTAGGCGCCCTGAGCGGTGCTCAGGTGCTGGACGTCGACGCCGTAGTAGGCCTGGGCGGCGGCCTGGATGCCGTACGCGTTGCGGCCGAAGTAGCTGGTGTTGAGGTAGCCCTCGAGGATCTCGTCCTTGCTGGCCTCGCGGTCCAGCTTGATGGAGATGAAGAACTCCTTCACCTTGCGCGAGATCGTCTGTTCCTGGCCGAGGTAGTAGTTCTTGACGTACTGCTGGGTGATCGTCGACCCGGACTGCTTGCCCTTGCCGGTGACGGTGTTCCAGGCGGCGCGGAGCATCGCCTTGGGGTCGATGGCGGACTCGGAGTAGAAGTCGCGGTCCTCGGCGGCGAGCACGGTGTGCTGGACGGTCTCGGGGACCTGGGCGAGCGGGACGTTCTCCCGGTTGACCTCGCCGTCGCGGGCGATGGGCGTGCCGTCGGCGTACAGGTAGACGTTGGACTGGGCGGTGGCGGCGGAGTTGGCGGCGGGGATGTCGACGAGGGCGTAGCCGAGGGCGAACAGGCCGGCGCACAGCAGGAGGACGCCGAGGAGGGTGCCGAGCAGCATGCGCCAGGTCGGCACGAGGCGCCGCCAGCCGGTGCGCCGGGGCCTCTTGGGCTTCCTGCCCTTCTTCCCCTCCTTGCCCTGGGCGCCCTGCTGGACCGGTTCGGGCGTCTGGGGCCGCTCGTCGCTGCTCATGTCCTGTGGAACTCCTGGTTCGCGTCGTACGTCACGTACGCCTCGTATGACACATAAGCCTCCTACATCACCCTGCAAATGCGGGCATCGTGCCGAAAAAGGGGTGGATGGCGTCGCGCGTGGCGATTAGGCTCCTGCGCTTCGGCCGGAATCCGGGGAGGCGCGGTGGGAGCAGTGCGGCTGTACGGGGCCGTGGCCGCCGGTGCCTTCCGGCGCTACGCGACCTACCGGCGGGCCACCTTCGCGGGGATCTTCACGAACACGGTGTTCGGCCTGATCATCGCGTGCACGTACGTGGCGCTGTGGGACGAGCGGCCGCGTCTGGGCGGCTACGACCAGGCGCAGGCGCTCACCTTCGTCTGGGTCGGGCAGGCGCTGTACGCGGTGATGATGCTCGGCATCCCGAGCGGTTTCGAGGCGGAGCTCGCCGACCGGATCCGCAGCGGGGACGTGGCCGTCGACCTGTACCGGCCGGTGGACATGCAGGGGTGGTGGCTGGCGCAGGACTTCGGGCGGTCGGTGTTCCAGCTGCTGGGGCGCGGGGTGGTGCCGATGGCCGTCGGGGCGCTGGTCTTCGAGCTCGCGCTGCCCACGAGCCCCGCGCGCTGGCTGGCGTTCCTGATCTCGGTGCTGCTCGGTCTCCTCGTCAGTTTCGCGCTGCGCTATCTCGTGGCGCTGTCCGCGTTCTGGCTCCTGGAGGCGGGTGGTGTCGCGCAGATGTACGGGATCAGCGCGACGTTCTTCTGCGGGATGCTGCTGCCGCTGAACGTGTTCCCGGGCACGTTCGGCGACGTGGCGAGGGTGCTGCCGTTCTCGGCGCTGCTCCAGGTGCCGGCGGACGTGCTGATGGGGACGGGGTCCGTGGCCGGCGGCTGGTTGTTCCAGGCGGCGTGGGCGGCCGCACTGCTCGGCGTGGGGCGGCTGGTGCAGGGTGTGGCGACGCGGCGGGTGGTGGTGCAGGGTGGCTGACCGTACGCGTACGGCCGCCGCGGAAGGCGTACGGGCCTTCGGGATGGTCAGCGCGATGTGGATCCGCTCCACGCTGGCCTACCGGGCGTCGTTCGTGATGACGCTGCTGGGCAACTGCGCCCTCACGGCCCTGGACTTCGTCGGAATCCTGTTGATGTTCTCGCAGGTGGACCGGCTCGGCGGCTACGGGCTCGCCGAGATCGCCTTCCTCTACGGCACGGCCGGGACCGCTTTCGGGCTCGCCGACCTGTTCGCGGGCTCCCTGGGCCGGCTCGGCACCCGGGTGCGGGACGGGACGCTCGACGCGTTCCTCGTACGGCCCGCGCCCGTGCTGGCGCAGGTCGCCGCCGACCGGTTCGCGCTGCGCCGGGTCGGCCGGCTCGCCCAGGGGCTGATCGTGCTCGGCTGGTCCGTGACGGCGCTCGACGTGGCGTGGACGCCGGTGAAGGTGCTGCTCGTGCCGGTGCTGCTGGTCAGCGGGGCCGGGATCTTCGTCGCCGTGTTCATGGCCGGGGCCGCGTTCCAGATCGTGGCGCAGGACGCGGCCGAGGTGCAGAACGCGGCGACGTTCGGCGGCAACACGATGCTCCAGTACCCGCCGACCGTCTTCGGCGACGGCCTGCTGCGCGGCGTCACCTTCGTCCTGCCGCTGGCCTTCGTGAACTGGCTGCCCGCGCTCTACATCCTGGGCCGCCCCTATCCGCTGGACCTGCCGCGCGCCGTCGCGTTCGCGCCGCCGCTCGTGGCCGCCTGCTGCCTCGCGGCGGCGGGACTCGCGTGGCGGGCCGCGCTGCGCGCCTACCGAAGCACGGGGAGTTGAGGCTGCGCGATGGGTGACGAGGCGTTCATCGAGGTGGACGGGGTCGAGAAGTTCTTCGACGTGCGGCGCAGGGCCGGGCTGCTGCGGCGCGAGCGGCACCGGGTGCGGGCCGTGGACACGCTGTCCTTCACCGTGCCGCGCGGCGAGATGGTCGGCTACATCGGGCCGAACGGGGCCGGGAAGTCGACCACGATCAAGATGCTGACCGGGATCCTCACGCCGAGCGCGGGGCGGATCCGGGTCGCGGGCATCGAGCCGGCCCGCGAGCGCTCCCGGCTCGCCCACCGCATCGGTGTCGTCTTCGGGCAGCGCACCACCCTGTGGTGGGACCTGCCGCTCATCGACTCGTACCGGCTGATGCGCCGCATGTACCGGATCGAGGAGCGCCGGTACGCGGAGAACCTCGACCGGTGCGTCGAACTCCTCGAACTGGCGGGCCTGTTGGAGACGCCGGTGCGGCAGCTGTCGCTCGGGCAGCGGATGCGCGGTGACATCGCGGCGGCGCTCCTGCACGACCCGGAGGTGCTGTACCTGGACGAGCCGACGATCGGCCTGGACGTCGTGTCCAAGGTGAAAGTCCGGGGATTCCTGCGGGACTTGAACCGTGACCGGGGTACGACGGTGCTGCTGACCACGCACGACCTGACCGACATCGAGCAGCTGTGCCGGCGCGTGATGGTCATCGACCACGGGCGGATCGTGTACGACGGGGAGCTGAAGGGGCTGTACGCGGTGGGTGACGGGGCGGCGGCGGAGCGCACGCTGGTGGTCGACCTCGAACGTGAACTCCCGCCGCTGGAGGTGGAGTCGGCGCGGGTGGTGAAGGTGGAGGGGGCGCGGCAGTGGCTGGCGTTCCCGGCCGGGCAGTCGGCGGCGCCGCTGGTCGCGCGGATCGCCGAACGGTATCCGCTGGCGGACCTTTCGGTGCGGGAGCCGGACATCGAGAGTGTGATCGCACGGATGTACGCGCGAGATCCCTCCGCCGTCACCTCCCGCCCGTAGGCTGGCGGTCATGACCGACGATGCATCGCACCTCCCCGAACTGCGGGCCTCCGACGCCGACCGCGAGAAGGTCGCCGAGCGGTTGCGGGACGCGCTCGCCGAGGGGCGGCTCGACATGGGGGAGTTCGAGGAGCGGCTCGAGGCGGCGTACGCGGCGCGTACGTACGGGGAGCTGGCGCCGCTGACCCGGGACCTGCCGGCGGCGGGCAGCACGGCGCCGGTGGACCTGGTGAAGGCGCCGGTCGCGGAAGGGGCCGTCGACTGGGCGGCGCGGACCGGCGGGCAGGCGACGTCGGGCGGGGCGTTCGCGTTCTGGAGCGGGTTCAGCCGCAAGGGGCGCTGGACGGTGGGGGAGCGGTTCACCGCGTTCGCCATGTGGGGCGGCGGCGAGATCGACCTGCGCGAGGCGAACTTCGCGGCGCGGGACGTCGAGATCCGCTGCTTCACGATCATGGGCGGGATCCATGTGAAGGTGCCGCCGGAGCTCGACGTCACCGTGAAGGGCTTCGGCATCATGGGCGGCGTCGACGACCGCGCCACGGGCACCGGCACACCGGGCTCGCCCCGGGTCGTCGTCCGCGGCTTCGCGCTGATGGGCGGCGTCGGGGTCGAGCGCAAGCTCCCCCGGGAGGAGCGGCTGCGCCTCAAGGACGAGCGCCGGCGCGAGAAGCTGGAGCGGAGGGACGAGCGGCGCCGTGAGCTGGAGGACCGCCACCTGCGCATCCACGACCGGCACGCCGACCGTCACCGGCGCCACCACGACGACGACTGACCCGGACCGCATGCGCACCGCGCGCCGGGATGCCGGGGCAGGCGTGCCCCGTCAGGGGCGCGGGGCTGTGACGTCAGGGGCTCCGCCGCGGGGCGCGAGAAGCCCCACCGGCGGGTGGGCGGGTGACGACGCCCGACCGTCCACGGCGGGACCGGGGTCAGAGTTCGGCGCCGCGGGTGGGGGTCAGGGTGGCCGGGTCGAAGGACTCGGCCATCTTGCGGTAGCCGGCGTCGCTGGGGTGCAGGTGATCGCCGGAGTCGTACTCCGGCAGCAGCCGGCGCGGGTTGTACGGATCCCGCAGGGCCCGGTCGAAGTCGACGTAGCTGTCGAAGACCTTGCCGGAGCGGATCTCCGCGTTGACCTCTTCGCGTACGGCTTCGAGGCGGGGCTCGTAGCCCCGGTGTCCCTGGAACGGCATGAGGGTCGCCCCGACCACCCGCAGCCCGCGCGCGTGCGCCTGCCGCACCAGCTCCCGTAGGCCGTCCGCGATCCGGGAGGCGTCCGTCTGGTGCGGGTTGCGCAGGATGTCGTTGATCCCGAGGTCGACGACCACGGCCCGTACCCCGGCCCGGCCGAGCACGTCACGCTCGTAGCGCGCGAGCCCGCTCGGGTTCCCGGCCGGCCGGCCGTACCCGTCGGACAGCAGCCGGTTCCCGCTGATGCCCTGGTTGAGGACCCCGTAGCGCGGAGCCCCGGCCTCGGTGCGCAGACGCTCGGCGAGGACGTCGGTCCAGCGCCGGTTCGCCCCCACCGTGGACGTGATGCCGTCGGTGAGCGAGTCGCCGAGGACGACGACGGTGCCCTCCGCCTCGTTGCTGAGCACGTCGAGCGCGCTGAGGTAGCGCCAGTACGGGCTCTGCTCCGTGTACCGCGCCCCGCTCTCCTCCTCGGTCAGGTCCCCGTTCGCCACGTAGGACATCTGCCGGGCCTGCGGGTGGTACGTGACCGGGCCGGACGGCGTCGGTGAGTACGTCGTGACGAGCACGTCCGCGTCGGAGGGCACGCGCAGCCGCACCGCGTCGCTGAGCACCTGCCGGCCGGCGGGTATGACCACCGACGTGTTCCCGGAGAACGTCAGCCGGCGCACCGTGCCGGCCAGCGCGGTCGGGCTGTTCGGCGCGGAGGCGAGGGCGAGGGAGGCGTGGGTGATGCTGAGCGGCTGCTGCCCGTACAGGTTGGAGAGCGTGATGCGGGCGCTGGAGCCGCCGATGCTGGTGTGGATCACGTTGCGGATCGAGCGGCCGAAGAAGCCGTTCGTCTCCGTGCCCGGTTCCGCGCCGGCCGGGGCCGCCGACCAGCTGCCGGCCCAGGTGCCGGTGGAGGCGGGAGCGGCGGAACTGCGCGGGTGCGCGCCGTCCGCGCGGACGGAGCCGTCCTTGCCGCGCAGCAGGCCGGAGAACCCGAGGTAGATACCGCCGGAGATCAGCACGACGACGGCGACGAGCGCCGCCAACAGGGCATAACCGTTTCGCCTGGTCATGCGGTGTGTGTCTCCTCGGGCAGGGGGAGCCCGAGGCTCCGATGTGATCATCCCATGATGAGGCATGGGGTGCGATGGATGACGAGGGGGCCGACTCTGCCCCCCTCCGACCCTTGAGACGCCGGGAACTTGCGGTTCGTTCCGGGAGTACGTCAGGAAGGGGCAATGTGTGAGGGGAATGACATATGACGGACGCGGCGAGCTGGAGTGACCGATGAGCGGGTCGGAGAAACCGGACGGATCGGACGTCGACGACACGGGGCAGCATGCCCGGCCGGCCGTACGGTCATCCCTTCCCGCGGCGGGAGGTCCCGGGTCAGGGGCCGGTACCGCGTCCCGGCCCGCCCGTCGCTTCGGGGCCGAGTTCACCGCCGCCGACGAGGAGAAGCGGCGCGGGGTGCGGCGGATGAAGGCGATCGCCACCGGGATGCTCGGCGTCGTCGCGCTGATCTACGTCCTCGCCACCTGGGCGGAGCACTCCGGTGCCGGGGCCTGGGCCGGGTACGTCGCGGCCGCCGCCGAGGCCGGCATGGTCGGCGCGCTGGCCGACTGGTTCGCGGTCACCGCCCTGTTCCGGCACCCTCTCGGCATCCCCATCCCGCACACCGCGATCATCCCCCGCAAGAAGGACCAGCTGGGCGTCTCGCTCGGAGAGTTCGTCGGGGAGAACTTCCTGTCCTCGGACGTCGTACGGGAGCGGCTGCGCGCCGTCGGCATCGGCTCCCGGCTCGGCGCCTGGCTCGCCGAACCCGAGCACGCCGACCGCGTCACCGCCGAACTCGCCACCGCCCTGCGCGGCGCGCTCACCGTGCTGCGCGACCAGGACGTGCAGGCCGTCGTCGGCGAGGCCATCACCCGCCGCGCCGACAGCGCCGAGATCGCGCCCGGCCTCGGCAAGATGCTCGAGAAGGTCGTCGCGGACGGCGGCCACAAACGGGTCGTCGACCTCGTGTGCACGCGGGCCCACGACTGGCTGGTGCTGCACGGGGACTCCGTGATGGACGCGGTGCAGGGCGGTGCGCCCGGCTGGACGCCCCGCTTCGTCGACAAGCGGATCGGCGAGCGCGTCTACAAGGAACTGCTCCGCTTCGTCACCGAGATGCGCGACATGCCGCAGCACCCCGCGCGCGGCGCCGTCGACCGCTTCCTCACCGACTTCGCCGCCGACCTCCAGTCCGACTCCGACACCCGGGCGCGCGTCGAGCGCCTCAAGTCCGAGGTCATCGGCCGCTCCGAGGTGCAGGACCTGATCGCCTCCACCTGGTCCGCGGTCCGGCAGATGATCGTGGCCGCCGCCGAGGACGAGCGCAGCGAGCTGCGGCTGCGGGTGCGGGCCTCGCTGCTGTCGCTGGGGGCGCGGATGTCCAGCGATCCGAAGGTGCAGGCCAAGGTCGACGGGTGGGTGGAGGGCGCCGCCGTCTACGTCGTCACGACGTACCGCGCTGAGATCACCTCCCTCATCACGGACACGGTCGCCGGCTGGGACGCCGAGCACACCTCCCGCAAGATCGAGGCGCACATCGGCCGTGACCTGCAGTTCATCCGTATCAACGGCACGGTGGTGGGGTCTTTGGCGGGGCTGGTGATCTATGCGGTGTCGCAGGCTTTCGGAGCGTGATCCCTCCGGGGGTTGAGCGGTCCCTCCGCCCGTCCGTCCTTCGGCTCGCCCGCCGTCGTGGCTGATCGCGCAGTTCCCCGCGCCCCTGCCGGGGCCCTTCCCTCGCTGTGCCGGGGGCTGCTTGGGCCACCCCTCGGGCCGCTGCGGGGCTACTGCTGCCCGGGCCCTGCCCGAGCCCTGACGCCACGGCGGGCCATGGCCCGAGCCCTTCTCCCACCCGCCCGCCCCCTCCGGGGGCGTCGGCCCGGCGCCCTGCCTTGGGCAGCACCCTGGCCGAGGTGAGCGTTCCGGTCACCCTCGCCTGGCCGTAGTGCGTTCCGGTCGCCCTCACCTCGGGCGTGCGCCCAAGCCCCGGGTGCGTACCAGGTCGGGTCGACCCAGCCTTGGGCAGTCTGCCGCCTGGGGCGGCACGGGTGGGCAAGGCGGCACCCCCGGCGCCGGGTGCGCGTTTCGTTGGGCCTCGGCTAACGCGCCGCCGCCGCAGGGGCTGAGGATCGTCGCCGGGTGCCGCCCGGTGGGGCTTCTCGCGCAGTTCCCCGCGCCCCTGAAGGCGCACTCCGTGCGCCCCAGGGGTCGCCGGATTCGCTGAACAGACACAGCCCCGCGCCCCTGAAGACACGCTCCGCGTGCCCCAGGGCCCGCTGTTGCGCCCCGCGACAAGTCGCTGATCGGGTGCGGTCCTACCCCGGCAGGGAGGCGCGCTTCGCCCGTTGGTCGTGCTCCGCGACGGAGTCGCTGATCGGGTGCGCGGCCCTACCCGGCAGGGAGGCGCAATTCGCCCGTTGGTCCCGCCCCGCGACCGAGTCGCTGATCGGGTGCGGTCCTACCTGGCGGGGATGCGCGCTTCGACCATTGGTCGTGCGCCCCGGGGATTCGGGACCGTGCCGCCGGAGACGCGCTCCGCTTGGCCCAGGGGCTGGTCACGGGAGTGGCCGCAGCATGAAGACGTCCACCGGGTCCTCCGACTCCGTCACGAAGCCGTGGCGTTCGTAGAGGCGGCGGGCCGCGCTGCCCTGGAGGACGTTGAGGCGGACCGGGACGCGCGCCGCGTCGCAGTGGGCGAGGAGGCGGGTGACGACGGCGCCTCCGATACCGACGCCCTGCAGCTCGGGCGCGAGGAAGAAGTGCTCCAGCCAGTGCGCGTCCGGCGCCGGCCGCAGCGCCACGCACCCGGCGAGCTCCCCGCCCACCTCGATCACCCAGGTGTGCTCCGGCGCGTACGCGTCCCGCAACCGCTGCCGCACCCGGTGCGCGTCGAACCGCCCGAGCCGCTCCAGATCCGGCCGCATCACGACGGCCCGCAGCTCCACGAGGGGTTCGAGGTCGTCGGCCGTGGCCGCCCGCAGCATCCAGTCCGCCATGATCGCGAGGCTACCCGGGGCCCCGGACGCCCTCGCGGCCGGTGGTCACCGTGAGGGCGAGCAGCGCCGCCACCGCGCACAGCCCCGCCACCCCCACCCACACGAGGTCGTACGAGCCGAAGGCGTCCCGCACGGCGCCCCCGGCGAACGCCACCGCGCCCGCGCCCACCTGATGCGCGGCGCTGACCCAGCCGAACACGACCGGCGCCCGTTCCCCGAAGTGCGCCCGGCACAGCGCGAGGGTCGGCGGGATCGTCGCGACGTCGAGCAGCCCGAAGACGACCGTGAACGCGAACAGCGGCGCGTCCACCACCGCCCCGAGCAGCAGCGGCAGCGCGAGCAGGGTCAGGCCGCGCAGCCCGTAGTACGCGGCGAGCAGCCGGCGCGGGTCGAGCCGGTCGGTGGCCCAGCCGGAGGCGACCGTCCCGGCCACGTTGAAGATCCCGACGAGGGAGAGGAGCGAGGCGGCGACGGTCGTCGGCATGCCGTGGTCGTGCGCGGCGGGCGCGAAGTGGGTCCACATGACGCCGTTCGTGGAGGCGCCGCAGACGGCGAACGTCCCGGCGAGCAGCCAGAACGGGCCGCTGCGCAGAAGGCCGGTCGGCAGCGGCACGGTTCGGGCACCGGTCGTCCGGGGCGTGGCCGGATCCCGTACCGCCGCGCCCACCAGTGGCACCGCGACCGCCGCCGCCCCGGCGAGCCCGTACGCCGCCGTCCGCCACCCGTACCCGTCGATCACCCACGACAGCAGCGGCAGGAACACGAACTGGCCCACCACGCTCGCCGCCGTCAGCAGCCCCGCGACGAGCCCGCGCCGGGTCACGAACCAGCGCTCGGTGACGGTCGCCGCGAACGTCGTCGCCGTGGCCCCCGTGCCGAGCCCCACCAGCACGCCCCACGCCACGACGAACTGCCAGGGCGCCCGCGCCGCCGTGGTGAGCAGCGCGCCCGCGCCGACGAGCGCCAGCGCGCCGACCGCGACCCGCCGCATCCCGATCCGGTCCATGAGCGCGGCCGCGAACGGCGCCGTGGCCCCGTACACGACCATGTTCACCAGCGTGCCCAGGCCGATCGCGGAGCGGGACCAGCCGAGCTCCGTGTGCAGCGGGCCGACGAGCAGACCGGCCAGCGTGCTGAAGGACCCGGCGACGACGATCGCGAGCGCGGCGCCCGCGGCGACCACCCACCTCCGGTCGCGGGGCGGAGCGATCGCGGTGCGGCCTGTTCCGGTGTGTGTCGTCATGACTACGACCCTCCGTCCGGGCCGTCCTCCCGGACGACTGGCCAGATGGCCACGAGCTGAAAGAATCTGGCCATGAGTGGAGCAGGGGTACGCCGGCCCGCCTCGGTGGCCGTGCTGGTCAGGGACGGGGTTCTGCCCATGGAGCTGGGTCTGGTCCACCAGCTGTTCGGCGCCGCCCGCGATCCGGTGACCGGTGAGCGCCTCTACGAGGTCACGACCTGCGCGCCCCGCCCCGGCCCGGTCCGCACCGATGCCGACTTCCCGATCCACGCGGGGCACGGCCTGGAGGCGGTGGCGGCGGCCGACACGGTGCTGGTCCCGGCCTCGCACGAGGCGGACGAGTCGCTGACCCCGGACGCGGGACCGCAGGAGTCGGTGCGGGAGGCGCTGACGGGCGCCCGGGGCCGGGTCGCCTCCATCTGCACCGGCTCCTTCCTGCTGGCCGCCGCCGGACTGCTCGACGGGCGCCGGGCGACCACGCACTGGCTCTCGGCGGACCGTTTCGCCCGTACGTTCCCGCAGGTCACCGTGGACGCCGATGTCCTCTACGTCGACGAGGGGCGGGTCCTCACCTCGGCGGGCGAGGCGGCCGGCATCGACCTGTGCCTGCATCTGATCCGCCGCGACCACGGCGCGGGCGTCGCCGCCGACGTCGCCCGCCGCACGGTGGTGCCGCCGCACCGGGAGGGCGGCCAGGCGCAGTACATCCGCCGCCCCGTCGAGGAGCCGGGCCTCGCCTCGACGTCCGGCTCCCGCGCCTGGGCGCTGCGCCGTCTGGCCGAACCGCTCACCCTGGCCCAGCTCGCGGCGCGGGACGCGATGTCGGTCCGTACGTACAGCCGCCGTTTCCGTGAGGAGACGGGTCTGACGCCGATGACCTGGCTGACCCGTCAACGGGTGGACCGGGCGCGGGAGTTGCTGGAGCGCACCGACCACACGGTCGACCGGGTCGCGGCCGAGTCGGGTTTCGGTACGGCCACCTCGCTGCGCCAGCACTTCCAGCTCACGCTCGGGGTGGCACCGGCCGCGTACCGGTCGACCTTCCGGGGGAGGGGCACCCCATGACCGTTCGACGCATCGTCCCCAACCACCCCGTCACCCCCGCCGGCCCCGAGGCCCTGGACGCGGCCCGGGCCTTCTACGAGCGGATCGGCCTGGAGCAGGTCATGGACCTCGGCTGGGTCCGCACCCTGGCCTCGCCGACGCACCCCACGGCCCAGATCAGCCTCTTCACGCACGACGCGACGGCCCCCGTCGTCCCGGACCTGAGCATCGAGGTGGAATCCGTCGGGGAGCTGGAGTCGGTGTACGCGGCGCTGTGCGCGTCGGGCGCCGAGATCGTGCACGGCATCCGCGACGAGGAGTGGGGCGTGCGCCGCTTCTTCGCCCGTGACCCGCAGGGGCGCGTCGTCAATGTCCTCGCGCATCTGTGAACCGCCGGACGTCACCGGCCGCGGCGCCCCGTGACCGTGCTCACGTATCCCCGGCCCGTGACGTGGCGCGGCCCCCCGAGGCGTAGCCTCTTCGAACAGACTTGCCCGGTATGACCAGGAGGCTCCAGTCATGGCCCGTTCCCTTCCCACCGCGCCGATCGCCGCCGCCGGACTGATCGGCGGCTACGCGACCGCCCGCTTCACGAAGAAGCGTCCGCTGGGCGGCGCCGTGCTCGCCGTCGCCGGGGCCGCCGCCGCGACGCAGTGGACGAAGGCGCGGGGCGGGAAGGTCGCGGGCGCGCTGACGGGCGCGTACGTCGCCGCGTTCGCCGGTTCGCACCCGCTGGCCAAGAAGGTCGGCGCCTGGCCCGCGGTGTTCGGTGTCGCCGGGGCCGTCGCCGCCGCGTCGTACGTCCTGGTGGACCGGCGCGCCGGAGCCTGACCGCCCGCTGTGCGTGACTTCGTCCGCCGCGCGTGAACCCGGGGCCAACTCCGTATGAGCCCCGGTTCACCCGCCGTCGGAGACCCGGCGAACTCCTCCCGGTAGGCGCAACTGTTCGAACCGGGCGGCCGTCCCCTGAGTGCGCCCCTGTCCTCCCCAGGGGCCCGTGCACCTCGTGGCCCCTCAGGAAGACGAACCCGCCGTGACCCAAGCGCCCCCGCTGCCACAGACCGGACCGCGCCGACCGTCCGCCCCGCCGGGGGCGGCGAGCGAACCGCCCGGCCACCGGGCCGACATCCAGGGGCTGCGCGCCGTGGCCGTCGGGCTCGTCGTCCTCGCGCACGCCGGCGTACGGCAGTTGAGCGGCGGATACGTCGGCGTCGACGTCTTCTTCGTCATATCCGGCTTCCTGATCACCTCGCTGCTCGTGCGCGAACTCGACCGGGACGGCCGCGTGTCGATCCGCCGCTTCTACGCCCGCCGCGCCCTGCGCCTGCTGCCCGCCTCGACGCTCGTCGGTGTCGCCGCGCTGGCCGGGGCGTATCTCTTCCTCTCCAAGGCGCGGTTCACGGAGTACGTGGGTGACGCCGTCGCGAGCGGCCTGTACGCCGTGAACCTGCGGCTCGCCGCGTCCGGCACGGACTATCTGCGGGCCACGGCCCCGCCGTCGCCGTTCCAGCACTTCTGGTCGCTGGCGGTGGAGGAGCAGTTCTACGTGGTGTGGCCGCTGGTGCTCACGGCCGTGTACGCCCTCGCCCGGACCACCGCGCGCTCCGGGCGGACGCCCGCCCGGGGCCCTCGCCCGGGTACGGCCCTCGCCGGTACCGCACCTGCCCGGGGCCTTCGCGCGGGTGCCGCCCTCGCCGGCGTCGCCGTGCTCGCCGCCTCCCTCGCCCTGAGCGTCGCCACGACCGGCGCCGCGCCCTCCTGGGCGTACTTCGGCACGCACACGCGCGCCTGGGAGCTCGCGGCGGGCGCGCTGCTCGCCCTCACCCTCGCCCCCACGCGCGCCACCCGTCCCGCACGCCGTCTGCCGGCGCCCCTCGCCGGGGTCCTCTCCTGGGCGGGCCTGGCCGCGATCGTCGGCTCGGCGCTCGTGTTCGACGACGCGACCCCGTTCCCCGGATACGCGGCCCTCGTCCCGGTCACCGGCACGGTCCTGGTCCTCGCGGGCGGCAGCGCGCCGAACCGCTTCGGCGCCGAACTGCTGCTTCGCCGAAGGCTGTTGACGGGCATCGGCGGAGTCTCGTACGGCTGGTACCTGTGGCACTGGCCGCTGCTCGTGATCGTGCCCGTGGCGCTCGGCCGGCCCGACGCGGGGGTGCCCGCGCGGCTCGCGGTGTGCGCGCTGGGGCTCGGGCTCGCGGTGCTGACGCTGCGGCTCGTCGAGAACCCGGTCCGGTTCGCCGCCGCCTTCCGCGGCCGGCCGGGCCGCGCGCTCACGCTCGGCGCGTCCCTGACCGCCGGCACGGCGGCCGTCGCACTGCTCGCCGCTCTCGTGCCGCCCGCGATCGACTCCGGCCGCCCGGCCCCGCGCCTCGCCGCCCGCCTCGACGCGGCCCCCGACCCGGCGGCCGCCCTCGCAGACCTCCTCGCCGCGCCGAACGACGACGTCCCCGCGAACCTCAGGCCCGCCCTCACCCGCGTCAAGGACGGGCGCTCGGCCGTCTACCGCGACGGCTGCCACGTGAACCCCGGCGTCACCGCCGTGCCCGGCCCCTGCGCGTACGGGGACCCGGCCTCGGCCACGACCGTCGTCCTCTTCGGCGACTCGCACGCCGCCCAGTGGTTCCCGGCGCTCGAACGGCTCGCGCGCGAACGGCACTGGCGGCTCGTGTCCCTCACGAAGGCGTCCTGCAAGACCGCCGACGTCACGATCGTCAACGGCGGCGGCCCGTACACCGCGTGCGACACCTGGCGGGCCCGCGCCCTGGACCGGATCGCCGGGCTGCGCCCCCGCCTCGTGATCGCCTCGTCGTCCGAGTCGGGCGACCCGGTGCGCCCGGCCGCGGCGGGCCCCGTCGCCCAGTGGACGGCCGGCTACACCCGCACCTACCGGAAACTGCGGGCGACCGGCGCCCGCGTCGTCGCCCTCCAGGACACGCCCTGGCCCGCGTCCGACGCGGTCGACTGCGCGAGCACCCACCCGCTGGAACTGGACCGCTGCTCGTCGGCCCCCGCCCGGGCGGCGAAGGACCCGCGCAAGGCGGCGGCGGTCCGTGCCGCCGCCCGTGCCACCGGTGCCACGCTCGTCGACCCGCGCCCCTGGGTGTGCGCGCCCCGCGTCTGCCCGGTCCTGGTCGCCGACACCCTCGTCTACCGGGACGACGGCCACCTCGCGGACGCCTACGCCCGCGCCCTCGCCCCGGTCCTGGGCGCCCGGCTCGGCCCTCTGCCGGGAACGCCCTGACCGGACCGCCCCTGCTTCCGCGCGGGCACGGGCCCCCGTGGCTCAGCCGAACATGCCCGGCTGGTAGTCGCCCGCCGGCTGCTGCGTGATGACGTTCAGCCGGTTGTACGTGTTGATCAGGGCGATCAGCGAGACGAGCGCCGCGAGCTGGTCCTCGTCGTAGTGCTTGGCGGCGTTCTCCCACACCTCGTCGGAGACCCCGCCCGCCGCGTCGGCGATCCGCGTCCCCGCCTCGGCCAGCTCCAGCGCGGCCCGCTCGGCGTCGGTGAACACCTTCGCCTCGCGCCAGGCGCCGACCATGTGCAGCCGCTGCGCGCTCTCGCCCGCGGCGGCGGCGTCCTTGGTGTGCATGTCGAGGCAGAACCCGCACCCGTTGATCTGGCTGACGCGGACCAGGACGAGGTCCGCCGTGAACTTCGGCAGCTCCACCGCCTCGAGGGCCTTGCCCGCCGCGTTGATGTGACGGATGAACTTGGAGGCGACGGCGTTGCCGAAGACGTTGAGACGAGCTTCCATGGCGATCTCCTGCTGCTCGGTGGGCTTTCCCGGTCGCCGCTGGGGGCTTTCCCGGTCGCTTACGTCTGGATGACGGAGCGCCCGCCGGGGATGTGACCGCCCTGGAATGTGACCTGCGTCACGCGCGAATCGCGGGAGCTAGGCTCTGCCCGTGCCCCGCCTCGAAGAGCTCACGCCCGCCAACCTCGACGCCGCCCTCGCCGTCCGCGTCCACCCGGACCAGGAGCACCGCGTGGCCCCCGTCGTGAAGTCGCTCGCCGAGGCGTACGTCCACCCCGGCGTCGCCTGGCCCCGCCTCATCGTCGACGGCGACCGCCCCGTCGGCTTCCTCATGGCCTTCTTCGACATCGACTGGAAGGGCGACGGCTCCGGCGACGACATCCGCTCCGGCCTGTGGCGCCTGAACATCGCGGCCGCCGAACAGGGCCGCGGCTACGGCCGGTTCGCGGTCGACGCGGTCGCCGCCGAGATCCGCCGGCGCGGCGGCAGCCGCCTCACCACCACCTGGCACCCGGGACCGACCGGCCCCGAGGAGTTCTACGTCCGCCTCGGGTTCCGCCCCACGGGCGAGACGAGCGGCGGCGACGCGGTCGGCGAACTGGACCTCTGAGCCGCCGGGTTTCCGAAAGCCCCGCGCTCTCTACGCCAACCAGCCGCAGGCGACGGCGACTTGACCGATCCGGCGCCCGGCCCCGGTGCCGGATCGGTAGCGTCACCGCATGACCGACAGCAGCCAGGGCGAAAGCCGCCTGCACGCCTCCTCGTTCGGCGCGGCCGCCCCCGCCTACGCCGCCCACCGCCCCGACTACGCACAGGCCGCCCTGACCTGGGCGCGCCAACTCGCCCCGGGCGCCCGCGTCCTGGACCTCGGGGCCGGTACGGGCAAGCTGACCGCCGGTCTGGTCGCGCAGGGCGCCGAGGTCACCGCCGTCGAACCAGACCCCGCGATGCTGGCCGAACTGCGCCGCGCCCTGCCCGCCGTCCGCGCCCTGGAGGGCAGCGCCGAGTCGATCCCGCTCCCGGACGGCTCGGTCGACGCCGTGCTGGCCGGCAACGCCCTGCACTGGTTCGACATGGCCGTCGCGGGCCCCGAGATCGCCCGCGTCCTCGCCCCCGGCGGAGTCCTCGCCGGGCTGTGGAACGTCCTGGACGACGAGGTCGACTGGGTCGCCGGCCTCGCCCGGATCGCGGGCGGCGCGGTCATCGGCCCGCGCGACACCCCGGCCGCCTGGCGCGCCGAGACGACCGGCATGCACCTGCCCCGCCCGGACGCGGACGCCGCCGCCCGCTTCGGCTCACCGGAGCAGGACACCTTCCCGCACGGCCAGCGCCGCAGCGCCGACTCCCTGGTCGCGACCCTGGCGACCCGGGCCGGCCTCCTGGTCATGCCCGCACAGGAACGCACGGCCACCCTGACCCGTATCCGCGACTACCTCGCCACCCGCCCCGAGACGGCCTCGGGCGACTTCACGCTCCCGATGCGTACGGCGGTGCTGCGCACCCGGAAACTGTGAGACGCGGCCCGGAAGGCTCGCCGCCCCGCCGCCCCGACGACCGGGTCTCCGTCATCGCGTACGAGAACCTGCCGGGTGGCCCGGGCCCCCTGGCCGCTCTCCGCGCCTGGCTGCGCGCCCGGGGCGTCGACTGGATGCCGTTCGACCTGACGGCCGAGGTCGGCGTCGACCTGGCCTGCGCCCGGGACCCCGACGGACACGCGCGCGGCTGGTACGACATCCGTGTCAGCGCCGCCGCCCTGCGCCGCCTCGGCCTCCACCCGGACCAGCCCGCCGCGCACCGCGCGCCGGGGTCATTCCCGCCCGGCCGGTGAGACGGCCGCCGCCTCCAGGAGCACGTCCGCGAGCTCCCGGGGCCGCGAGAACATCGGCCAGTGCCCGGTGTCCAGCTTTGCCAGCCGCCACCGCTCACCCTTCACCAACTCGGCGACGGGGCCGTCGAGTTCGTGTTCGTCTCCGCCCAGCTCGCACAGGACGTACGTAGCGGGAAGTTCGTCGAGCGGCCGGGCCAGTACCGCCGGCTCCGTCAGCGTCGTACCGGGGTGCGGGGTCGAGCCCGCGACGATCCGCGCGATCTGCTCCGGGCTCAGCCCGTGCCCCTCGAAGTGCGCGGCGGGCGCGCACGGCCACCAGCCCCCGTTCTCCGCGAGCGAGGCCCGCACACCGGCCCCGCCGTCCGGCCACTGCGCGACGAACGGCTCCCCGTCCACCGGCACGCCGGCGTCCACGAACACCACCCGCCGCAGCCGCTCGCCGAGCAGCCCGGCCGCCTGCCCCACCGGCACCCCGGCGTAGCTGTGCCCCACGAGCACGACGTCCCGCAATCCGGCCCGCTCCACGAAGTCCACGACATCCCGCACATGCCCCTGCCGCCCCACGGGCGCCGCACCGTCGGCCCGCTCGGCGAGACCCGACAAGGTCAGCGGATACACCCCGTGCCCGCCTGCCGCCTCCAGCCACGGCACCACGTCGTCCCACGCCCACGCCCCGAGCCGCGCCCCTGCCACCAGTACGAAGTTCGCCATGCCCGGCACGGTAGCGGGGCGGCACGCCTCGCCGCCCGGGATGTCCGACCGGATCGGTCCACGGCGATCGGGCACTCCCCGCGGCCCCCCTGCCAGGGTGGAAACCACGCAAAGGAGGCCCCGTGATCGCGGCACTGAACCAACTGGTCGACCTGGTGGAACAGCACCTGGGCGACGACCTGGACGTCGACGCGTTCGCGTCGTCCCACGGCACGACCGAGTACCACCTGCGCCGGATGTTCTCGTCCCTGGCCGGAATGCCGCTCTCCGAGTACGTGCGCCGACGCCGCATGACCGTGGCCGCGGCGGACGTCGTCCGGGGCGGCGGCGACCTGCTCGACATCGCCGTCCGCCACGGCTACGGCTCGACCGAGGCGTTCGGCCGCGCCTTCCGCGCCGTGCACGGCGCCGCCCCCGGCGACGTACGCCGCACCGGAGGCCCCCTGCGCACCCAGCCCCAGCTCAGGTTCCGCCTGACCGTCGAAGGAAGCACCCCCATGGACACCCGTATCGCCGACCGCCCCGCCTTCCGCCTGATCGGCCACGCCGCCCGCGTGCCGCTGATCTACGAGGGCGTCAACCCGCACATCCAGCGGCACATCGCCTCCCTGCCCCCGCAGGCCCACACCCGCCTCAAGTCCCTGAGCGACACCGACCCGGCGGGCCTGCTCCAGGTCACCGACGACCTGGCCGCGCAGGACGCCCCGGAGGGAACCGAACTCACCTACCTCCACGGCGTGGCCGTCACCACCGAGACCCCGGTCCCCGAGGACCTGGACACCATCGAACTCCCGCCGGGCTCCTGGGCGGTCTTCCGCAGCAGCGGCCCCTTCCCCGAGGCCCTCCAGACGATGTGGGCGGCGACGGCGACGGACTGGTTCCCCTCCAACCCGTGGCGCCTGCGCCCCGGCCCGTCGATCGTGGCGACCCTGGACCGCTCCCCGGACTTCACGACGGCGACCTGCGAGCTGTGGCTGCCTGTAGAACCGGCGACGTGACGCTATCCGCGGGGCACCCCGTCGGTGGACCGGGCCGCCATGGCGAGTGCGACGACCCAGCCGACGAGCGTCCACCCCAGGAAGAGGTTGATGACGAGGACGGAACCGGCGTTGCGGACACCCCGGCCGAACGCCACGAGCGTAGGGATGAAGTAGAAGAGCGCTACGACGACGATCACGACTCCGGACGCCGAACCATCCATGTGTTCCCCCTGAGATTTCGCGATGAGCGGCCCGTGATCCGCACGGCTGGGTCTCTGAACTACCGCTCTCTGCCCGTTACTTGACGGCTCGTAAGATGTGCCCGAGCCGATGTGCGGAGAAACGCCCACGACGCGCCCCTGACCGGAACCGCGACAGCCGCCGGGAACTGCGCCGGGCCCCCGAACGTCCCTACTCACCATGATCATCGACAACGCGGCCGAACTGATCGGGGACTGGGAATCGGTCTACCAGGGCTACTTCCCGGGCGACCCCGACGAGATCCTCCGCGACACCCTGAACGGGCTCGCCCGAGCCCGCTCCACCCAGCCGTACGACCCGGCGACCTCGGCGTTCTACGCCTTCGGCCTCGTCTGGACGCACGGCTACGTGGCGTCCGGCGACCCGGACCCCGAACTGACCCGCCAGGTCACGACCACCCTCGCCGCCCTAGCCGTCACGGACTCCCCGTGCGCCGCCCACGAGGCGCACCCGTGCGACGACGGCCTGGACACCCACCTGGAGGCCTTCGAACCACTCCTGACGCTCCTGATCGACCTGTCCGACGACTACACGTGGGACGACCTGGCGGAGGCGACCGGCACGGCCACGGACCCGGAATCGGTATGGCGCTGCCCGCACAATGTGGCGGGCTACGCGAGGGCGGCGTCGGAGGCGATCGGCTAGCCCAGGCTCACTCCGCCTCCGCGTCCACCTCCGCCGATGACGGCGACGTGCGACAGGCGGCACACCACGCCTCGTCGGCGACCGGCCGGAAGAGGTGGGCCTGGATATGGCCGGGCCCCTCGCATTCACGCAGGCCGGCGAGGCGCGCGGAGACCCGGGGCCGATCGATGCCGTGCGTGCCCTGGGTGTCTTCCGGCCCCTTCGCCGCGGCCTCGACCGGCGGCACATCGGAGAGCAGATACCGCAGCAGCCCGCCGGGATGCCGTACGGGCGTCCCGTCGGCAGGCAGGCCGCGCAGGATGTGGGCCCGCACGTCCCCCGGCGTGTGCCCGGCGGCGAGCCACCGCTCGGTGAGGGCGGCCAGCTCGGCGTACATGGCGCGGGGGATGCGACTGAGCGCGGGGTCGAGAACTCGGTACGCCTCAACGAGGGTGCGGGCGCGGCCGGTTGACGCCGTCACGGCCGCCCCGGTCGGGCCCGGAAGGTTGGGGGTCTTCTCCCCGGTGTTGTGGCCGCCGTTGGGATGACCGCCGGTCGGCGGGGTGGTCGGCCGGCCGACCGTCGGCTGAGGCCGACTCGGTACGACCTGCGGCGACGCCTCCCGCGCCATGAACTTGGCGGCCTGCTCGGCGCTCAACGGCGTACTGGACACCAGCTGTTGGGTGATCCACCGCCCGCCGGGCCCCTGCATCCGGCGCTCATGAACGAAGCCCTCTTCCTTGAGCAGTTTCTTGGCCCGGGTGAAGGCGCTGTTGTTGATGTTGGCGCGCTCGGCGGTCCGGGAGAGATTCTCCCGGGCCCCCTCGGGAAGCGACAGCTGCCACGTCAGCAGCCGCACGGCGTCGGAGGAGAGCCGGGGGTGCCGGATGAGCTCGTTGGAGAGCTGGGTGAAGGCGCGCGTGGGCGCGATACTGTGCCGGTAGATCACGGTGGAGGTTCCGTCCACTTGTGGTTCAGGCCCTCGCTGGCGGTTGCAGCCGTCGCGGGGGCCGTTTGCTGTTCGGTGACCGTATCGCACGCAGAGTGATGGGTGTGACGCGTCCTGTGAAATCCCTGCGCGTTGTCGGCCACCGGCTTCGAGCCCGCGGCTCGCACTCGCGGGAGGCACCGGAGCGAGACAGAATCGAGGTGGGCCCGAACCGTCAAGAGGCCATCCCATGGGTACTCGTCCACGCACGTTGATCGCCGCCGGTGCCGCCCTCGGCGCCTTGGCGCTGGCCGGCTGCTCCAATGGATCGGACGCCGATTCGGGTGCCTCCGCCAGTCCTGCGTCGGCGGCCTCGAGCGAGGGGGCCGACGTAGGAGCGCCTCCGGGGGCCGAGATTCTCGGGATCACGCGAGAGGGCGAGCCGTTCAAGGTCACCGTCACTTTCTCCGACGGCTCGCAACCAGCTGAGTTCCGCATCACGGTCGACGGAGTGACCTGCGATGACTCATTGGACCCGAAGGTGCTTGCCTATGCCGCTGATTCGGTGGGGGCCAGTGCCACCGAATCACCGGTGCCGGAGAGTGGAAAGCAATTCTGCGTCGTACTCATGAACGTGGAGAACGTGGGCAAGAGCCGGCAGAGCTGGGACGCCGGCGGAACCGTTGGGCTGAATGTCCGTGACACTCAGTACACGGAGACACAGCAAGAGGCCGAATACGCCTTGGACTACGCGCAGTACGCCAACTCCCAGGGGCGGCCCGGGGCGACGTTCGGACTCAACCCCGGCAGCCATGGTCCTGCGTACGGTGTATTCGAGATTCCGGCGGGCGATGAGCCCACCAGCCTGTGGGTGACCTCCGGTACAGCGATCACAACCATCGACGGTGTCGAACCCGGCTACCTGGTTCGCCTGGAATGAGGCGGGTGTTCGCCGGCCTGCCTCCACGCCTGGCGCGAGGCATCAGTACGCGTAGTGCTCCTTCAGCGACTTGTTCAGCCGCTCACGTTCGAAGCCCAGCGCCGAGGCCAGGACGTGCATGCCGAGGCGAGGTGGAACGGCGTTTCCGATCTGCTGGGCAACAGCGGCGCCGGCCCACAGCCAGTCCGGTACCGCGGGAAAGGTCTGGAGCTGACCCGCTTCGGACTCCGTCAGGCGCGGGCGGTCACGGCCGTCAGGTCCGACGATGCGGTTGCGCGAGATCTTGCCCGTCACCGTGGCCGAAGGCTCGTGAGATCCGCGCTGCCCGCGAGCCTTGGGATCACCGCCGGTTCCGTAATTGGAGACCACGGTGAAGGGCTCGTCACGGTCGGTGAGAACGTCCCTCATGCTCACCCACGGCTGCAGCCCAAGGCCGTGGTCCTGGCGTGACGTGCGCTTGTGGTACCGCCCGTGCGTCGGTTCGGGCATGCACGGCGCACCCTGCAGCAGGCGCCCCTCCCCGGTCCACCGGGCGATGAGGATCGCGCGGCGTCGAGTCTGAGGCACGCCGTACTCCTCGGTGTGCAGCACCTGAGGCTCGGCCACGGCGTACCCCTCCGCCCGCAGGATCTGCGCGTACCGCTGCCACACAGGCAGAACGGCGGGCACCTGCTCCAGGACGATCACCTGGAACGGGCGTCCGGCGTCGATGGCCTCGAGCGCCCAGCGCAGCGGTTCGAGGACCAGGCCGGTGCGCTCGTCGTGCTTGTCGGTCTCCTCGTCCTTGAGCGCCGCGAGGTCCTCCCTGACCTTCGCCAGCGGGTCACGGTTGCGCAGCCGGTCGGCGAAGGTGAGGACATGGTCGAGCGCCCGTCGGCCGGAACCCCTGCCCGCGACCGTGAACGTCTGGCACGGGGGTCCACCGGCGAGGACGTTGAAATCCTCGCCCACGGTGGTCGGCCCGTAGTCGCGGACGTCGCCGGCTTCGGTCGGCAGCCCGTTCGCGGCGCGGGTGGCGCAGGCGTCCTTGTCCCACTCGATACCCATCGACGGCACCTTGAGCTGCCGTGCGGCCTGGTCGAGCCCACCGGGCCCCGCGAAGAGATCAATGATCTTGAACGGGGAGGTGGATGGGGGTGCTGCGTTCATAGGGCGAATCCTAGCCGGCGAGTGCGGTGGCGATCGCCTCTCCCACCGCTCGGGCCAGCGGGGGCGGGAGCGCGTTGCCGATCTGACGGTAGGCGGCCGTCTTCCCGCCGGCGATCTGCCAGGTCGAGGGGATCGACTGCAGCATCGCCGTCTGGGCGATCGTGAGCTTCGGCTGCTCGGTGAGCGGGGTGTCCGCGTCCGGAAGGTGGTCGGCCAGACTGTTCCCGTTCACGCCCAGCTGCTGCCAGGCCTTCTTGGAACCCGTGGGCCCCAGGTCCGCTCCGCCTCGCCGATCCGAACCGCCGACGAGCGCGGGTGCCGGCCGCCAGGCGCCGCGTATCCACTGATCCGCACCGGGCCAGCCCCCGGAGGCCATGGACGGGCCGAGCGTCTCACCGACGGTGGGGACGCGCAGAACGTTCCGGGACGGCCAGGCGAACCGATCGGCGTACGGCTCCCGCAGGGCCGCGAGGAACCCGGACTTTCGATGTTGGGGAACACCGAAGTCCGCGGCGTCCAGCACCTTCCAGAACACGCGATATCCCGCGTCGCGAAGTTCGGCCTCCATCCACATGCGCTCGTTCTTGAAGTCGTCCCCCTCGACGAGTTCCGAGAGGTTCTCCAGCAGTACGGCCCTGGGGCGGATCTGCGGAACGAGCGCCACGGCCTGCCGCAGCACGGCGCGCTCCTCCTCGTCGTCGTGGCGCTTCGTGGTGGCGGCGGACTTGATCCGAGGCAGGCCCGCGCTGAACAGGTCGACGCCCTGGACCTCGGGGTGATCCGCGGGGTCGAAGTGGAGAAGATCGCCGCAGACGACCTTCCATTCCGGTCGGTTGATCTCGATCGTCCAGCAGGCGTGAGCCTTCCTGTCCACGAGCAGCACCGGACGGAACCCCGCCTGTTCCAACCCGAGGGCCTGGGCACCCGATCCGGAACAGACCTCGAACGAGGACAGGACCCTGGAGGGTTCGGGGAGGCCTGCGGTGACGTGGGTCGAGGCTGTCGCCGCGGCGGGCACGGCGACGGCCTCGACCGTGGGCCACGCCCTTTCGACGGGCGTCTCATCCGGAGCCGGGCCCCGCGCACTGTCCTGGGAGGACTGCGCGAACACGGTGGCGAGGTGCTCCTCCACCACGGAGGCGCTCTCCGGGGACTCACCGTGTTTGACGTGCAGCAGCGCGGCGACCGACTCTCTTGCGACGGCCCGGAGTTCGGCGTCGAGCGTCTCCTCCTCGATCCCGTCGAACAGCACGAAGGGTGCCAGACGCAGCAGTCTCTTGAGGAAGTCCTGGAGCGTCTCGCGCTGGTTGAGCCCCTTCAGGTCCAGCTCGTTCCACACGCGCAGGATCGCCTTGACCAGGTGCGGGCTTCCACCGAGCGCCGCTCGGCGGGCGTAGATCTGGTCGAACGCCGCCTCACCCAGGATGCCGAGTGCCTCGTACGGGCTGGGATCACCGGGCGAGTACACCAACTGCGCGCGCCACCACAGACGCCCGAACACGTGGCGCGTCAGGTCGGTGCCCAGCACACGATCGCGCGGAGGGTGGGGATAGCGCCAGAAGGCGACATCCGGGAGCAGCACCAGCCCGAGGAACGCCCAGAGATCGCGCGACGCCGCCTCTGCGGGCACGAGATTCATCTGGGAGTGCAACAGCTCGGCGAGCCGAAGATCGAAATCGGCGTTACGGGTGCGGTCCGATTCCTCGGGGAACCCCGCTTGCCGGGCCAGATCCACGACGGACTCCCGCAGCGTCCACAGCTGCTCGGTACCGATCCGGTCGCCGCCCGTCGCGACGTAGACGGCTGACGGATGCGACACATCCACACGTCGAGCCACGTCGATGATCGACAGGTCGCGGTACTCGTCGAACAGAGGCTTGGCCTGGCCCGCGAGCAGGCGAGGGTAGAGCAGGCTCACTGCGGCTCCTCGAAGATCTTCACGGCGGCCTGGAGTTCGGAGGCGAAGTGGCTCGGGTCATGTTGCCGGCGCAGCCGCACGTCGTTGATCGACTGCTCCGGAAACAGCCGGTGGAACAGGGACAGCAGCGTCGCCCCCAAGGACTCCTCGGGGTGGTCGGCGTCGTCCGTGAATTCGTCCTGCGACAGGGCGTACTCGATCATGGTGCGCGCGACATCCGCGTACACCGCCGAAAGCACGACGCGGTCGACCGGTCGCGGACGGGCCGCGTTCTGGAACGCCTCGGACGTGGTCGTGTTCTTCTCGTTCACGAGCAGAAGCAGGGAGCCCATCGCGGCGCTGTCCAACTCACCGCTGATCTGGATGTGCCAGGCGGCACCGTTCGGGAACGTGGTGTGCGCGAAGTCGATGACAGCCATGGGGAACTGCGGGGCATCGCCCTGGAGGCGCAGTTCGACACCGTCGTCCCAGAGAACGGAGCCGGCGCGTCTCGGTGCCGCGGGTCGGGCGTCGTCGCGCCGTTCCGCCAGAACGAGAGCCGTGTCCAGGAGAAGGACACCACCGAGGTCGGCGCCCCGGAGCCGGAAGTCGAGATCGACCGTGCTCTCCTCGACTCCGTTCAAGCGGATGAGCCGACCTGGCCCCCGCAGGTTCGACCCCGTGGCCGTCCATACGACGGACAACAGGAGATCGGTGTCCTCCGGGAGCCCCGAATCGGCACGGGCGCGCGTCAGATCGACGGTCACGCGCCTGCGCAGGTGAAGGTCCATCTGGTAGTCCCAGTCGTCGATGGCCCGCGGCAGCGGCACCTCGCCGTCCGGTGTGACCAGGGACCACGCCTCGGCAGTGACGACGTCCCGGGGCGGGACACGGTAGGGAAGTGCTTGGCGGGGCATCAGTCCGTCACCGCCCGCACCTTGATCGCGATCTCGGTCATGGTGTCCGGAGCCGGCTCCACGAGAGCCCGCCACACCGCGTCACCACCGCTGATGTCGCACTCGGGGGACGTGTGCAGCGCGCCCTCGGGATCCTGCCAACCGAGCAGCACGGGCACGCGTGCTCCCGCCGGTGGGTCGGTCTCCCGCCCGCCCGTGCCCGGAAGCGTGACGGCCAGATCGGCTGACACCCGCTGAACAGCGTCGACGGGCAGCCGGAACGCCTGCACGAGCACGGACCGTTCGCCCAGGTCGTCGAAGTACGGGTCACCCACGTACTGGACGCGAGGCCTGATGCGTCGCACCGCGGAAGGTTCCGAAACGGCCGGTCCGTCTGCGCCGCCTTCCGAGTGCCGATCGGCCCCGTCCCGCGCTGTTCCTCGAGACCCGCGCACGGGTACTTCGGTCTCAGGGCCCTCCTCCTCGTCGTTCCCCCGCTTGCGGGAGGTGAGTCCCGAGCCGGGCCTGGTGAACGATGTCGCGCCACCGATGCCCCAGGCCCCGCCGACCAGCCCGGAGAAGCGACTGCTGGCCGCACCGAGCGGTACCTGAGCCCCGCCGGACTTGGCCCCGCCGCTCAGGGACAGCAGGTTGCTGATCTCTTCCTGGATACGGCGGAACGTGGTCCTGACGTAAGTGCTGTCCGGGGCCTCGAGCGAGTGCGGGTGCCAGGCGTCATGCGTGGGCGGCTCGGCCTTGGCGTACACCTCGTCCATGCCGTGATCGCCGCGGAACACGCCGGCATATCCCTGGTTCTCGCTGGGCGGCTTCGGGCCCGGGTGGTACGTCACCACCAACTCGGCCGGGCGCATGAGGCAGACGTGGTGGACCAGATCAGTGATCCCGACCATGCTCGACGCGGAGGACGACCGGAGCGCAGGCATGATCCGCTTCACGACGCCGAAGCGGCCGAGCAGCTTCCGAGGCTTGCCGCACAAGAGCTCTCGCCCCTTCTCGCCGCGCATCTGCTCGTACGCGGCGACGAAGAGCTTGAGCGGCTGGTGCGTGCGCGGATCCGGAACAGGGACGGTCTGACCGTCTCTCCTGACCTCGAACCGCATGGGAGGAGCGGCCCCGTCCTTCTCCAGCATCTTCGGCCACAGGTGCCAGCTGATCGTCTCGGCCAGGTACTCCGCGGCCTGAGGGACCTCCAGCCGCTGTTCGTCGCGCTCCAGCTTGGGATCGACCACGACGACCGAGGTGCCGGTCTCCTCGGGGCCGAACGGACGCAGCCCCAGTTGGTGCGCCACGGCATCGGCCTCATCGCCGATCAGCGGTTCGATGACATCGCCGGAGGTGTCGCCCCACCAGTGCCGGCCCGTGTAGCGCAGGGGGTTCTCGGGTGTGTCCCCGTAGTAGCTCTCCCACATGGCACACCCGATGAGCCGGGTCTCCAGCTCGCCGCGCGGGTTGCGACACCGGGTGTGGATCAGCACGGTGCCGCAGCGGGAGAGCAGGTAGAAGATGCCCTTGCCGAACCCGTAGGTGCCACCGCCGAACGGGGTGTCGCGGGGTTCACCGATATTGCGGACGAACGACACGAAGTCCCGGGACGCCTCGTCCGTCGTACGGTCGGCGCGCGTCGGCCCGCCCAGTCCTGTCGTGCCTCGGTCGGACACGATCAGCAGGGGGATGGTGCTGCGCGAGAGCGAAGCTCGCAGGGGCAGGTGCTCGCTCTTCAGCGGCGCCTTGTTGAGCAGCAGCTCACGCCACACCGGGCCGTGCGCGGGCCCCACCGTGGACAGGTCGATCCGGTAGTCGACCGGGTCGGACGAGCCGGGCGGGCGCGCGTCCCAACTGTTCTGCGTGGACTCGCGGACCAGGATGGTCAACAGGTCCAGCTCCGGTCGACCGAGCTGATTGCGAATGCCCTCCGCCGCGCTGGCACCCTCCGGAGGATAGGGCTGCGAGTGCCAGGCCGGGGCGCTCACGCGGGCTCCCGCAGAAGGGCATCGAGGACCTCGGTGACGGCTTCCTCGGAGAGTGGTGCGAGGGACGGCCCGGTGAGGTCCACGGTGTACGCGACGTCCTCGACGGTCACCGGCACGCCCGCCTGCTCGAGCTCACGTCCGGTGAGCCGGGGGAAGTCCTTGTCCACGGGATACCAACGCTGCTCCGTCGCCACGAAGCGCGCCTCGGCGTATCGCTCGACATCCGCGGGCTGATAGCCGACGTGGCTCAGCAACCCGCGCAGGGACGTCTCGTCGTCGCACAGTTCCAGCGCCCGGTCGACCAGCTCGGGCAGCGACGTGCCTGAAGCGGACGCCTCGAGTCGGAACCACACCAGGTGGAGCGGGCCCCCTTCCGGTGCTTCCAGCTGGTCGAGGCCGTGTATCCGGGCGCGGCGGCCTTCGGTGTACGTGGAGCTCTTGACCTCGACGGCGCCGTGAGGAGAGGCGAAGTCGTGGCGGTGACCCGAGGGGCCGAGCCACAGGCGGTGCGCACTGGGGTCACGTTCGAGCATCGCGACCAGCACGAGCAGTTCGCCGAACAGCCCTGTGATCCGCTCACCGCTCAGTGGTGCCCCCTGGACGCGGAACAGCGACTTCCATCGATCCATGGCCCGGTAGAGCGCCTTGACCGGGTTGGCGGGAAGCTGCTCGGCGGTGTCCAGGACATCCGAACAGAGGGTGGCGAAGAGGTCGTTGAGGTTCCGCTCCAGGCAGCTGAGGTCCGCGTAGGTGCGGTAGCTGGTCTCGTCCTCAAGGGGCCGCTTGCGCAGCTTGAGGACGGGGCCGTCGGGGCCCCGGCGCAGTTGCTGACGGGATTTCATGGGGACCAGGAGATGGCGGTGCCCCTCGTAGTCGACCGCCGCCATCAGCGCGCCGTCGTCCGTACCGATCGAGAGGTCGGTGACCCGGAGTCGACGTTCGGCCGTCACCGGCTCGGCCTCCAGCTCGGCCCAGCGCTCGTCGAGCAGGTCTCGCCACGAGTCGGTGCTCATGCGTCCTCACCCTCGATGAGGCGCAGCATCTCCTCCTCCTCGAAGTCCTCCAGCTGGACGCCGGAGAGGTCGGCCGAGACGTACTCCGGCTCGACGGCGGAGTCCGGGCCGTCGGGTTCCGGGAAGACGAGGCCCACGCCGATGACGTGTTCCTCCGCGTCGAGCGGCTGACGCTGCTTCTTGGCGGGGACGGGCTCGGAGTAGCGGTCGATGGGATACAGAGTCAGCAAGCCCGTGGTGGGGAGCTGTACGCGTCGTGCGTCCCGGAGTTGGTGCTCCGTCATGGAGCTGATCTCGCCCTCGAGGTCGATGCCCGCGTCCTTGCGACTCATCAGCGTCTTGATGTCCGCGAAGCCCTGGGACCCCGTGGCGAGCTTCGCACGGGTGACGCGACCGACCGTGACGCCCGGTGCGAACTCGAGATCGCTGTCGGGGCCCTTCGGCGGCCTGCCGATGACGGCCACGTTCCAGCGGCGCAGTGCGCCGGCACCGCGGACACGCTTCTGGATGTACTCGGTGATCAGTTTGGCGTTGTTCTCGCGGGCGAGCTTGGTGCTCTTCTCGCCCGATCCCTCGTGGAACTGGTACTCGCCCAGGAAGTTCAGGACGACGTCGTAGGGGACGTCACGGAAGATGATGCTGCCGTCGGAGGAACGGTCCTCCTTGGCCACCGCGTTGTTGGCCGTGATCTGGGAGATCAGCTCCCGGGCGGCCGCCAGGTTCTGCCCCAGCCACGGGGCGTCGGTACGGAAACAGTGTGTCTGCACGCGCGCGCCGCCGTACGAGGACACGGCCTTCACGGCGCTCTTCATCTTCGCCGCGGCGGTCACCTGGAGCGAGGGATGGGTGCGCAGACGTACGGCGAAGGTCAGCGGGTTCTCGTTCGGGTTGTGCAGATAGACGTCGATGTCCCGGCGCATCTCCGTCTCGACGGTCGCCAGATGACGGAACCATTCGGAGAGTTCGTCGGTCATCCAGATACGAGGAAGGTCGGCGTAGCCGTTGCGGAAGCCGAACCAGCGTCCCATCTGCAGCAGGGTGTCGTAGGCGGACACCGCGCGCACGAAGTAGCTGACCGAGAGACCCTCCAGGGTCAGACCACGCGACAGCGTGTTGCCGCCTACCGCGATGGCGACCAAGGGGCCGTTCTCGTAGTCGAGACGGTCCTGGCTGCTGGAGTTGTCCATGATGACCCGGCAGCTGCCCAGCACGCCGGGCAGTTCGGTCAGGAGGGCGTCGAAGGGGACTGCCGTCTCGCCGAACTCCTCCGCGAGGACCCGGCCGGTCTCCTTCTCCCACAGGACGCGCAGCTCTTCGAGGAGGCTCGGGTCGTCGATCGCGTCACGCACTTCGGCCCTCAGCTCCTCGAGCGGCGCGCGGAAGCTGTTGTGGACCGAGGTGTTGACGCTGGTGTGGATGAGCATCGTGTTGTGCGGGTTCCCGGTGCCACGCACCCGCCGCGCTGCCACGACGAGCCAGAAGTAGAGCACCGCGCGACGCAGGGTCTCAGTGATCTCCGGCGTGAACCCGTCCACCTCGGCGCGGGTGCTCGGGCGGACGTGCTCGATGTCCGTCCAGGGGACCGTACGGATCATGTCGTGGCCGTCGTCGATGTCCGAGGGGTCCTCGCCGTCCAGCGCGTAGCGGCCGAACAGCACCTCGGTGCCGAAGTGACCCACCGGCTTGGGCAGGTTGACGATGAAGTCCTGGGGGTAGAGGTCGTCGGCGCTGGGGTCGATCAGCAGGTTGGCGAACGGCGACGCCGTGTAACCGATGTAGGCGCTGCGCGGAAGCCCGGCCATGATGCGCCGGATCAGGGGATTGATCGACTTGGTGGCGACGGTCGCCTGGTCGGCCTCGTCGTCGATGATCAGCGCGGGGCAGCCCTCGAGATAGCTCTCGGCCCCCTCCAGCCACTTCGCGAGCTTGCGCAGTACCGTCGCGTTCTTCTTCACCACGCACAGGACGCGCGTCTTGTTGCTGTTGCCGAAGAAGGACGCGGCGTTCGCGGGCGGCACGAAGTCGTGGTCGAGGTTCGTCAGCTGGCTCCAACGATCCGGGTTCGGCTCGACGAGTTCGGAGACGAGTCGGGCCTGCGTCTGCCGGCGCAGCCCGTTGTGGATCCCGGAGAGGACGATGAAGAGCTTGTAGCCACGGTCAGCCGCCTTGGCCATCACCGCAGTGAAGTTGGTCGTCTTGCCCGACTGCACGTAGCCGAGCGCGAGGCCCCGCGTGGAGAAGGCGGGCTCGCGGGGGTGGTCCAGGAGAGACACGACCCGGGACGACGACTCGTCCAGCGACTTGATCGACGCGTCGCTCCAGCCACGGTCCTGCAGCGAGCGCTCCAGCGCCGGCCAACACCGGTCCCCGGGGCGCGGGCCGGTGTACCAGGTGTCGCGATTGCCGCGCACGACGGTCTGCGGCTCCTCCAGCTCCCGGATCCGGGCGAGCTTCTGCTCGTGCCGTTCCCGGATCAGCTCGATCTTCTCGGCGTCGATGCCGAACTGCTCCAGCCGCTTCACCGTCTCGGCCGGCGGCCACTTGTCGAGCATCTCGCTGAAGGTGTCGTACATGTCGTCGATCTCGTCGGACACGGTGCCTCTCTTCCCCCTGTCACCACGGAGAACAACCAGGGGGCGGGGCCGGGTCGGCAACGCAGACACGGATCTGCGCACGGTTCCGCACCTGTTTGTCTCGAACCAAGCAAACCGTAGCGGGTGGTCACGACAGCGCGGCAGACAGTGGAGGCACTACTTCCTGACAGAGGGCGAGTTTGGCTGGATATGCCCAGGTCATGTGCGGCATTCAGGGTGGATCAGTTGATCAAGTTCCGGGTCCTGAGCTCTGGCCCTGCTCGCGCACGGCGCGCATCACGCGCTCGACCACGTCCTCCGGGGCCTCGTGCTCCCAGAACCGCAGCACGGTCCATCCCGCTGCCGTCAGATGCTCGGTCGTCTCACGGTCCCGCGCCATGTTCCTGTCCAGCTTCTGGCGCCACCACTCGGCGTTGGCCTTGGGCTGAGTCGCGTGCTGCGGGCAGCCGTGCCAGAAGCAACCGTCGATCAGCACGGCGACCTTGGCTCGAGTGAACGCCACGTCGATCCGCCGCCGGGCCATCCCCGGCACCGGGTACTCGACGCGATACCGGAGCCCGGCCGCGTGCAGCAGGCGCCGCACCGCCAGCTCGGCGCCGGTGTCCTTGCTGACCTGGCGCTTCATACGGGCGGATACGCCGGGGGAGGAGGGCGTGATCATCTGCTGGGGGCCTCATGCCTGCCGAGCTGTTCCTGACGGGGTCGATCGTACGGAACGGTGCGGGACCGGAACCACGTACGGCGTGGTCGGACCGAGAGCATCCAGGCTCGATCTGGACCGGTCGGCATGCTGCGGTGTCGTCTGCGCCCACGTCGGAAGCCGCGCTCCCCAGCCGGGCTATGAACCCGGGCGGCTTCCGTAGTAGGGGCTGATCGTTCGGGACAGTTTCCGTTGGATCGAGCGCAGGGTGGCAAGCGTCTCCGCGTCGTCGTACCCCGTGGTCGTCGGCCACTCGACGCCAGAGCCGACCAGGTCACTGACGAATACGATCTCCGCGGCCAAGAGGGTGCGTGCCCAGTCCGCCGGGCTGAGCGGGGTGTCTGACTTCAGCGCGGTCCGGAGGCGTCGGCACTCGTCGAGCAGGTTCTGCCTGTCCGCGAATCCCATGCCGTAGGCGAGCTGATCGCTGCAGTGCGCCGGGCCGCCCCACTCTGTGAG
This sequence comes from Streptomyces sp. NPDC059524, assembly GCF_042749255.1. Lineage (NCBI taxonomy): Bacteria > Bacillati > Actinomycetota > Actinomycetes > Kitasatosporales > Streptomycetaceae > Streptomyces > Streptomyces sp. NPDC059524. Next base: position 33,582 of record NZ_JBHYTK010000014.1, read on the forward strand.
CGCGCGAGCGAGCAGCTTGACCTCTGGGGGTGTCAGCAGTTCGCTGGCCCTTGTTGTGTCGTGCGGCATCGTCCACCTCTTCCTGGGACGTGTTCCTGCCCGAGGCCGCGTCTGCCGCTCGAGGTGCCGGGCCGTCCGCGATCCCGTCGGCGTGCGTCGGTGCAGCCTACTGTCGGGGGTCCTCCAAGTGGCGTGGTGCTCGGGAGGTGACCAGGGCAGGTCAAGGCCGGGGGTGTGTCACCCCGTACCGCAGGCGGGGGGCCGGGCAGCATGGGCTGGTCATTGCCGGTCCATCAGAAGGGAAACGGCGTGCGCAGAATGTCCGACGGCGCCCGCGAGATCCTCACCGTCACTCAGGAACTCGCCCGTAGCCGGGGGGCACGGGAGTGCTCAGCTCAGGATCTGGCCATCGCGGCGGTGATCTGTCGCAGGCTCACGCTGGAGCGGAACGAGTTCGCGGAGGGCGGGGCGCAGGAGACCACCTCGCCCGGGGTGCTGGGGGTGGGGGCTGCTCTGGAGCGGTGCCTGGGGGACTTGGGCGCGGGCGAACTGCACGTGGGGGAGCTGGTCGAGCTGGCCCTCTCGGAGAACCCTGGGATGGCCGATTACCTGAGGTGACCTGGGTTCTCTCAGTCGGTGATGCGGGCCGTGGTGAGGCCCGCGAGGATCGCGTCCACCGTTTCCTCCGGCGTCTGCTCCGACGTGTCGAGCCACAAGCCGAGTCGCGGTGTCTCCCGGCGCAGGGTGGCGTCGAGGGTGGTCGGGGTCCAGGGGCCGCCGTAGCCGGTCTTGGGGCGGGACGCCTCGCGAGACGTGAGGGTTTCGGGGGGTGGGGAGAGGACCACGAGGTACAGGGGGCGGGTGGTCACCGAGGTGAGGAACGCGGTGAGGTGGTCGCCGAGGACGATGTCCTGGGCCACGACGGTCCAGCCCGAGCGGGCGTACAGGTCGGCGATCGTGGCGGTCGCCTCGTGGCGCAGGCGGAGCTGGGCCGTCGCCTCCGCGCTCGGCTGGGGCAGGAACTCCTCGCGGCCGGACACGATCATGCGCCGGAAGGTGTCGCCGCGCAGGTGTACGGAACGCGGGAGGCGTTCGGCGAGGAGTTGGGCGACGGTGGACTTGCCGGCCGCCATGGCGCCCGTGATGAGGATGACTGCCGAGTCGAGCTCCTGCACTGACGACCTCCGTCGGCGTTACGTGGGGGCGACCATGCTGTCAGGGTCGTGGGACGGGCGCCGCCGGATATCGACCGCGGGGCCGGCGCCGCAGGGGCGTGAGCGGATCGTTCTTGCTGTGCGGCCGTACCGGCTTCGATACGCTCGGGGGAAGCCCAAGTGGTCGGTGGGGTACGGGTGTTGGGGCGGGGGTGAGTGGCTATGGAGCGGATCGGGGGCTACGTGGTGCTGCGGCTGCTGGGCAGCGGCGGCATGGGTTCCGTCTATCTGGCGCGCTCGCGGTCCGAGAGGCTGGTGGCCATCAAGGTCATCCGGCCCGAGTACGCCGCGGATCCCCGGTTCCGGGAGCGCTTCCGGCAGGAGGTCGAGGCGGCTCGCAAGGTCGGCGGTTTCCATACCGCCGCGGTGGTCGACGCCGATCCGGATGCCGTGCGGCCCTGGATGGCCAGCGCGTACATCGAGGGGCCGACACTTCAGGCGGAGGTCGCGCGGCGCGAGCGGCTTTCCGAGGGGGAGCTGTGGCGGCTGACCGCGGTCCTGGCCGAGGCGCTCGCGGCCATCCACCGGCACGGCCTCGTGCACCGCGACCTGAAGCCCTCCAACATCGTGCTGGCCTCCGACGGGCCCCGCGTCCTGGACTTCGGGGTCGCCCGGGTCGTCGAGGAGACCCGGCTGACGACCGACGGCGTGGTGGTCGGCACCGCGGGCTTCCACTCGCCGGAGCAGGCTCTCGGGCGTGCGGTCACGGGCGCGAGCGATGTGTTCGCCCTCGGCGCGGTTCTCGTGGCGGCGTCCGGCGGCAGCGCGTTCGGGCACGGTGAGCCGACCGCGCTGATGTTCCGGGTGGTGCACGAGGAGCCCGACGTCTCCACGGTGCCGACGTCGCTGCGGCCCCTGGTCCTCGCCTGCCTCACCAAGGACCCCTCCGGCCGCCCGACCCCGCTCGAACTGCTCGATCTGTGCGCCGCGCATGCCGGGGCCGCCGCCGCACCCGGGCACGACGCCACCGTGGTGGACGACGGGCCACCTCCTGCTCGCATGGCCCCGCCTCCTCCTCGCGCGGCCCCGCCGCCGTCGAGGACGGATGACCCGTCACAGCGGCCGACCGAGACAGCGCCGCCGAACCCGTCACCGGCGCTCGCGATGTACCTCGTCGACCGGAGCGTCTGGTTTCTGCAGGTCCTGCGCAACGTGGCCGGGGTGGCCGGACTCGTCGCCGTAGCGGTCGTGGGCGCGCAGGCCCAATGGCCCGCATGGCTCGTCGTGGTGTGCGCGGTCGCCGCCTTTCTCCTGGGCGTACGGCTCCTGGGGCTGCTCGGCGCCGCCAAGGACAACCTCACCCTCAACAGCCGCGGCATCGGACTGGGCCCGCCGAACAATCTCCTGGTCATGCCCTGGGACGAGATCCAGTCCCTGGAGTTGAACCGGCGCCCGGGGTGGACGGATCTGACCGTCCGCCTCAGCGTGGTGCGTCCGCTCCCGACGGGCTACCACCATCCGAGCTGGGTCCGAAGCGACCCCGCGGACGTCATTCACATCCGTACGCGCCGGCTCACGCCGGTGGGCGCGGCTCCTCAACTGGACCTGAGTGTGCGGGCGTTCGCGCGATGGCAGCGGATCCGGGTGACGGAAAGTCAGTGACGTAGCATCAACTGCCGTTTCACTGTTGTCATTTACATCGGGTAGGGGTGTACGTACCTATGGCGGAACGAGGGCGGCCTGGGGAGGCCGCGCCTTCGGACGGCAGACCGGCCGGAACCGGCAGTCCGGCGGGCACCGGCAGTCCGACGGGCACCGGCAGTGGGGCCGGAACCGGCCGTGGGGTCGGCAGTCCGGCCGGAGCCGACGACGGCGGCAGGAATCGGCTGTCGTTCGTCGACGACGTCGTGCAGAGCGTCATGCCCGAGGCCGCCGGCGCCGACCGGCGTACGCGGAACCGGAAGATCTATCTCCGGGTGGGCTGGCTCGTGGCCAGTTCCGTCGTGCTGTTCCTCGTGACCAAGGGGGTCGACTGGATCTTCTCGGAGCACGACGCCAAGGTCGCCAGCGAGGCCGACGACAAGGTCGACAGAGCGGGGCCCGCGTTCACCGCGAGCGTCAAGGCGGACACCGAGTACACCGAGGCGTCGCTCTACGACGCCCCGTTCACGGACGCGGAGAAGGCGCAGCTCGTCGGGCCGCCCAAGGACCTGCGGCCGTTCGCCAAGGCGCATCACGCCCGCGGCGTGTACCTGTCCGACGTCTGGAACCCCTCGATGCGTTCGCCATGGAGGGGCTACTCCCAGGCGTGGCTCGTGGACCTGATCAGCGACCGCAAGGCCGCTTTCGTCATCAACGGCATGCGTGCGAAGGGCGTGAAGTGCACGCCGGCCAAGGCGAACACCGTGGTCGTGACCCGCGGCGAGGGCGACGGCGGATACGAGGGCATGCTGTTCGATCTCACGCGCTCGGCGGACGTCCCCTTGCTCACCGAGCCCACCAACGACTACGGCAAGCCGTACTTCGCCCACAAGAAGATCGACCTCGGCAACGGGGCCACGCCCGGCGGGCTGCGCGTGCAGGTGACGTCCGGTACGAAGGACTGCACCTGGAAGGCGTTCGAGGTCACGTACGTCGACGCGGACGGGACCCACACCCAGGACATCACCGACAACGGGAAGCCGTTCTCTGTGCACGGCATCGCGGAGCACCCCGCGCAGATGTACGAGTTCAGCACCCAGGAGATTCAGGAGTGCGAACCGGCGGCGCGCGGGCAGATGGACTGCCCGCGAGGGTGATCGTCGGGCGGGGGCGGGTCAGTGACTCGTACCGGACCCGCCGGCCGCCGCGTCCGGTGTAGAACGGGAGCGCAGGCGGGTCTGACGAGGGGGCGGGAATGGCGGCGCAGGAGCGGCGGCGGTCGCGCGGGGAGCTGATCCGGCAGCGTACCCAGGCGCAGTTCGTGGGACGGCGGGCGCAGCTCTCGTTGTTCAGCGACAACCTCGCCAAGGACCCGCTCTCGGAGAGCGACCCCGCGGATTTCCTGTTCTGCGTCCATGGGCTCGGCGGGGTGGGGAAGTCGACGCTGCTGCGGCAGTGGCGGGAGGCCGCGCAGCGGGCCGGGGCGCTGACGGCGGTGGTCGACGAGAACGACGCGCACGGGGTGCCGCAGGCACTCACGGAGCTGGCGCGGCAGATCGCCCGTGAGGCCGGGGTGCTCAAGGGGTTCGACCGGGCCGTCGAGCAGTTCGAGCAGCAGGCGCGGGAGCAGGCGGCCGCGGGAGAGGAGCCGGCGGACGGAGCCGGTGGAGCCTCGCTGTCGAGCCGGGTGGTGGCACAGGCCACGTTCGGGGCGCTGTCGTTCGTCCCCGGGGCCGGGGCGGTGACCTCGATGGCGAACCCCGACACCGCGGCGCTGGGAATCGACCGGCTGCGGGAGAGCGCCCGGGGCCGTGGCCGGCGCGGGATGGCCGCCGATGCGAGCGGGCTGTCCCGCGCGTTCGTCACGGAGCTGGAGCGGCTGTGCCGCCAGCACCGCTGGGTCGTGCTGTTCTTCGACACGTGGGAGCAGACCGGGCGCCATCTGGACGCGTGGGTACGGGACCTGGTGCAGGACGCGTTCGGGCCGCTGCCGGTGAACGTGATGGTGGTGCTCGCGGGGCGGGAGGAGCTGTCCGAGCGGGACTGGGCTCCGCTGCGGCACCTCGTGAACGACCTGCCCCTCGAGGTGTTCACCGAGGACGAGACGCGGGCCCTGCTCGCGGCGCGCGGAGTGTCCGACCCGGCCCGGGTCGACGCGGTGTACCAGCTGTCCCTGGGGCTGCCGCTGCTCGTGGAACTGCTGGCGCTGACCCCACCCGAGCAGACCGACGCCGGCGGGCGGGCGCACGCCGCCGGGGGGTCGGTGAACGGCGGGGGGCTGGTGGACGGCGGGGACGCGATCGAGGCCGTCGTGAAGCGTTTCGTGCGGTGGATCAGCGACGCCGACCAGCAGAAGACGGTGCTGGCCTGCGCGCTGGCGCCACAGCTGAACGAGGACGTGTTCGCCGCCGTCGCGCCCGAGGAAGGGCGGCACCTGTGGGGATGGCTGAACGAGCAGCCGTTCGTCAGCGGCCACGGGGACTTCAAGCAGTACCACGAGGTGGTGCGCGCCGGCATGGTGCGCCAGCAGCGCCTGGAGTCGCCGCAGCGCTGGACGGCGGCGCATCTGCGGCTCGCCGAGGCGCAGGCGGGATGGCGGGCCGCGATCGAAAGCCGGCTCCCGGCCGACGGGCTGTGGCAGGACGCCCGGTGGCGGCGGCACCGGATGGCCGAGGAGTACCACCGGATGTGCGCCGACCCGGTCGCCGGGCTGGAGGGCGCACTCGAACTCACGGTGCACGCGGCGGGCCGGACCGCGGCGATGCTGCAGGAGTGGGTCGACACGTGGGAGCAGGCGGCCCGGGACACCGATGACCGCGACCTGCGGGCGTGGGCGGCGCGGCTGCGTACCGCCGACTCCGAACTCGCCGTGCTCGACATGCTGCTGGCGCGCGGCGTGCTGCCGTCCGAGGTGGCCTCCTGGGCCCGCGTCCACCGCTGCCGGCAGCTCTTCTACGCCGACCGGGACGACGAGGTGCTCGCCGCGCTCGACCGCGAACTGGACCGCGTGGAGACACCCACCGACATTCGGCGGCACGCCCTCGCGACCCGCGGTGCCCTGCACGCCTGGCAGGGGCGTCATGACCAGGGGATCGCCGACCTGACCGCCTCGCTCGACCTCTCACCCACGTACTGGGCGCTCGCGTGGCGCGGCGAGGCCCACCGGCTCGCGGGCCACTACGAGGAGGCCGTCGCGGACCTCACGGCGGCGATCGAGCGGGACCCGGCCGACGCGTGGGCGTTCACGAACCGCGGTGACGCCCACCAGGACGCGGGCCGGCACGACGAGGCGGTCGCCGACCTGACCACCGCGATCGACCTGATGCCGGGCGAGGCGCTCCTCTTCGAGGCGCGCGGCGAGGCCCACCGGGACGCGGGCCGCCTGGACGATGCCATCGCCGACCTGAACACCGCGATCGAACTCGACCCGGGCAACGCGTCGTTCAGGATCACTCGCGGCGAGATGCACTGGCTGGCCGACCGCTACGACGACGCCGTGCGTGACCAGACCGCCGCTCTGGAGATCGACCCGGCGAATGCCCGGGCGCTGGCCGTGCGGGGGACCGTCCTCCGGCAGGCCGGCCACCTGGACGAGGCGATCACCGATCTCTCTGCCGCGCTGGCTCTCGCGCCGACGAAGGAACGGATCCTGGCCGAGCTGGGAGCCGTACATCAGGCCGCCGAGCGGTGGGACGAGGCTGTGGCACACTTCACCGCCGCGCTGGAGCTCTCGCCCGACTACGCCTGGGCCCTTGCCAGGAGAGGCCTCGTCCACCGGTCGGCAGGGCGGCTCGAGGACGCGGTCGCGGACCTCACCGCCGCGCTCGACGTCAGGCCCGACTACGCCTGGGCCCTGGAGGAGCGCGGCAGCACCCATCGTCAGGCGGGTCGGTACGACGCGGCCGTCGCCGACTTCGACGCCGCGCACGCTCTCGTTCCCGACGATCCCGAGGTCCTGGCAGGGCGCGGCTTCGCCCACCGGCTGGCCGGCCGCTACGAGGCCGCGGTACGGGATCTCACGGCGGCCCTCGCCCTCGCCCCCGACTACGGCTGGGCCCTGGCCCTGCGCGGCAACACCCACCGGATGACGGGGAACTACGACGCCGCGGTGCGTGACCGCACGGCCGTGTTGGCCCTCGACCCCCCTGACCGCGCGGAGGCCCTCGCCCTGCGCGGCGAGGCGCACCGGCTCGCGGGCCGGCTCGACAGCGCGATCGCGGACTTCGACGCCTCCCTCGCGATCGACCCGGACGAGTCCTGGGTCCTGGCGTCCCGCGGACAGGCCCACCATCTGGCAGGCAGGACCGAGGAGGCGTTCAGGGACCTGGACGCCGCCCTCGCGATGAGTCCCGAAGAGGGCTGGGTGGTTCGGGAGCGCGGCCGCTGGCTGCGTCAGGCGGGACACCATGAGCGCGCACGCGAGGACTTCGAACGAGCGGCAGGACTGGAGGGCGTCGAGGAGTACGAGGCGCAGTTCGAACTGCTGCTGCTCGACACGCTGGTGCACGGATTCGTCGCATGCGAGACACGGTGGCGCGAACTGCTCCGCACTCCCGTGGACGACGAGGACTGGGGCAAGGTCTTCGGCCTGCTCAGGGCGCTCCTCCTCGAACCGGACCGCACGGTCGAGGACGCCGCCGCGGCGTTCCGGCGGACAGCCCCCGACGGCGAGATCGTCACCTATACGCTCGTGACCCTGTCCGAGCTCGCCGCTACGGACGGCCCGACCGCCCGGCGCGCTGGCCGCTGCCGCGAGATCGTCGCGGAGTGGCCCGCCGTGTGACGCGCGGAAGGCGAGGGCGAGCCCGCATCCGCGCCGCCGCGACGGCCGGTTCCGTCGACCTCGCCCGACGGACGCCGGACGACCGGGTTCGCCCACCCGTGCTGAGGGAGGTCAGTCGTCCATCGCCGTCGTCGCCACGTACCCCACCGGCGCCGACAGGAACAGGAACACCCAGTCCCGGTCCTGCGCCTCCATCTTGAAGACCTTCGCCGCCTCGCTCGTGTGCTCGGTCAGGAGGGTCCAGGCGTCGCTGAAGTCGCCGCCGAGCGGGGTGACGGCGATCAGGCTGATGCCGAGCAGCGTGCCCAGGTACGTGCCGAGCGGGGCGGCGATCGCGCAGGTCAGGCCGACCGTCTGACTGCCCTTGCTCTGACTGCCCGCCGCGGCCCCGGTGATCCCGGCGATCAGCAGGGCGCCCCAGGTGATCAGCTCCCCCTGGTCCTTGACGACGTACGCCCACGCCACGGAGAGCGCGATCGTCAGTCCGAGCACGATGAGTACGCCGGTGCCCTCGGTGTCGTTCGCTGACTCGCTCATCCCGTCCCCCTCGCGATGCGCCCGCGCGCCAAAGCTCCGCGCCTGTCTCATGGTGACGGTCAGTCAGCTTCTTGAACAGAGCGCGATCCGGACCTCGGCGCGGGGGAGTCGCGTGGTCGAACTCGACGGTGGGGTAAGGAAGTCGAGGAAGCGGCCACTGTCGATCATGGTCAACTGTCAGGGCAGGGGCGCGCTGAAGGTGACCGTGCGGCCGATCGGGCTGGAGTTTCCGCTGGCCTGCGCGGAGGGCAGGGTCAAGAGCGCGTACCACCAGATCGCGGTCTCGGAGACGTACAAGCACGAGACGGCCCGGGCCCGCCTCGCGGGGCGGGAGATCGGCTCCGAACTGGAGGACGAGCTGAGGAGCAGCGCGCGCAAGGCGCGGCTGCTGGACGAGCAGGTGCCCGCGGACACGGTGCGGGTGGCGACCGACGGGTGGTCCGTGGGCGAGATCGCCCGGGAGGTGGTGGGCGTCGTCAAGTGGGGTGCAGGTGGGGGGAGTTGAGGTGGGGTTCCTGAGCCCGCCGTCGCCCGGCGCGCACGACACGCCGGGCGACGGACGCTGGGCCCTACGCCCCGTGACACTCCCCGTAAGCCGACCCCGACCCGCACCAGCAGGCCGCCCCCGCCTCCGGCGGCCACGGTACGGCGCGGCCTCGGGCGGCGAGGGTCGTGGCGTACTGGGGGAGGAGGGTCGCGTCGTCGGGGGAGGAGGCCTCGGACGCGGCGAAGGCCTCGTAGGAGGGGACCGTGCCCGTGACGATGCCCAGGTTCCGGGTGCCGGACGCGGCGAGCTCCCGCAGCGCACCCTCTATCGACGCCAAGTGGGCTTCGTAGGAGGGGTATTCGGCGGAGAGGGCGGGGTACGCGGCGATGAGTTCGGCGTACTCGGTCGAGGGCCAGTGCAGGACCGCGACGGGGAACGGGCGGGACAGGGCCTCGCGGTACGAGCCCAACTCCGCGCGCAGGCGCGTGATCTCGGCCTGGAGGTCGGCCGGGTTGTCCGAGCCGAGGGCCCACAGGCGTTTGGGGTCGTGGAGTTCGTCGAGGGAGACGGAGGCGCGGTTCACGCGGTCCGCGAGCGCGTCCCACACGTCGTGGTCCGCGCCGAGCAGCCGGCGGACCCGGTGCCGGCCCAGGACCAGCGGATGCCGGGCGTAAGGGACCTCGCCGGCGTCCCGCTCCGCCTCGGACACCAGCAGTGTCAGGGCCTCCGTGAACGTCTCGTGCGCCTGCTCCAGCTCGTCGTGCGCCTCCAGGGACTCCGCGATGATCACCCACGGCGCCGGGTCCTGCGGCGCGGTCGCCCGCAGGCCGGTGATGATCGCGCGGGCCTCGGCCTCGTGGCCGTACTCCCACAGGTTCGCGGCCTTCAGGGCGCGGACCAGGGAGCCGTTGTGCAGGCCTTCGGAGGACAGCAGGCCGTCGTAGAGGCCGGTCGCGCGGTCGCGGGCCTCGGCCAGTTCGTAGTGGGCCGCGGCCTGCAGGAGCAGGGGCTCGGAGTCCTCGGGGTAGAGGGACGCGGTGCGTTCCAGGCGCTCGGCTTCCGCGACGTGATCGGCGTGGTCGTTCTCGGCGGGCGTGGCAGGCGTGTCGGGGCGCATGCAGAACACGGTACTGCCGCGGGCCGGGGGAGGGGCCGATCGCCCGCCCAAGACACCTGCGACAGACACAGGTGAGACGCCCCGCGCCCCGGCTCCGGGGCCCGCACCTCGCACGACCCTGGTGAGTTGAGGCCGCGGCGTCTACCCTGCGCGCGTGCTGCTGCAGCGTACGGAGGACGACCGACGCCGACCCCGGACCGTGGCCCAGGGGGCACCGCCCCGCCGGTCCCGGATGCGCCGCGCCCTGTGGAACGGGGCCGAGGGCGCCGTGACACTCGGGCTCGTGCTCCTGCTGTTCGTCGCGCACCAGCTGTGGTGGACCAACCGGGAGGCGAAGGCGGGCGCCGAACGGCAGGTGCAGGCCCTGGAGCGGGAGTGGGAGCGGCCCGGGGACTCGCCGCCCGACGCCGGCGGGGCCGCGCGGTCGCCGGATCCCGCCGAGGAGTCCACGCCGCAGGACGACGACCCCGCCGTGGACAGCGGCCCGCGCACCCGTACCGGTACGGGCACCGGCGCCCGCGCCGCCCGCCAGACCCCCCGCTGGGACCAGGCCTACGCCGTCCTCGGCATCCCGCGCCTCGGCCTGCGCGTGCCCGTCGCGCAGGGCGTCGGCAAGGCGAGCGTGCTCAACCACGGCTACGCCGGCCACTACCCGGGCACCGCCCAGCCGGGCCAGGCCGGGAACTTCGCGCTCGCCGGGCACCGCAACACCCACGGCGAACCGTTCCGCTACATCAACCGGCTGCGCCGCGGCGACACCCTCACCGTCGAGACGAAACAGGCCACCTACACGTACGTCGTCGACAAGAGCCTCGCGCAGACCTCCGCCCGCGACGGCGGCGTCATCGCACCGGTGCCGCGCAGCCGCGTCGTGCGCGGCGCCGGATACACGGAACCCGGGTACTACATCACGCTCACCACCTGCACCCCCGAGTTCACCTCCCGGTACCGGCTCGTCGTGTGGGGCGAGCTGCGGTCCATGCGGCCCCGCTGAACCGTCACTGAGTAAGGTCGTCGTCCGTGATCAAGCGACGGCCCCATCTGCTCTGGCTCCTCGTGCCCTTCGTGCTGTACGCCGGGGCGCTCCCGCTCGCGAACCGGGTCGAGCCGGTCCTGCTCGGGGTGCCCTTCCTCTTCGTATGGCTGTTCGCGGCCACCCTGCTCACGCCCGTCGCCGTCGGGCTGACCTGGCGCGGGGACCGCAGGCTGCGCACGGAAGCGGAAGCGGAAACCGAAGCCGAAGGGGGCCGGCGATGAGCGACGCGGCCGTGGCCACCACCCTGTTCGGCGCCTTCATGGTCGCCACCGTCGCCCTCGGACTGCTCGCCGTGCGCGGCAAGGGACGCGGCGGCGGGCTCACCGAGTGGTCCGTCGGCGGCCGCAGCCTCGGCGCCGTCTTCATCTGGGTCCTCATGGCCGGCGAGGGCTACACCAGCTTCAGCTACCTCGGCGCCGCCGGCTGGGGCTACAACTTCGGCGCGCCCGTCCTCTACGTCGTCGCCTACATGTCCTGCGGCTACGCCGTCGGCTACGTCGTCGGTCCGATGCTGTGGTCGTACGCCCGCACCCACGGCCTGGTCAGCATCACCGACATGATCGCCCACCGCTACGGCCGGCCCTGGCTCGGCGCCGCCGTCGCGATCCTCGTCACCGTCTTCCTGCTCCCGTACATCCAGCTGCAGATCACCGGCATGGGCGTCGTCGTCTCGACGATCTCCTACGGCGCCGTCAGCCTGAACTGGGCCTACTTCGTCGGCTTCGCCGTCACCACCACGTTCGTCGTCGTCAGCGGCCTGCGCGGCAGCGCCTGGGTGTCCGTCCTCAAGGACCTCCTCGTCATCGTCACGCTCGCCCTCCTCGCCGTGTACGTGCCGCTGCACTACTTCGACGGCTACGGGGACTTCATGGGGCGGCTCGTCGACGAGAAGAGCGCGTGGCTGACGCTGCCGGGCGCCGGGGGCAGCCCGTACGGGCAGGGCTGGTTCGCGACCACGACCGTCCTCAACGCGCTGACCGTCGTCATCTTCCCGACCACCGTCGCCGGCTACCTCGGGGCACGCAACGCCGACGCGCTGCGCCGCAACGCGATCTGGCTGCCCGCCTACAACGTCCTGCTCTTCGTGCCGATGCTGCTCGGCATGGCCGCCCTGTTCGTCGTGCCCGGACTGACCGGCGCCGAGTCGAACCTCGCCCTGTTCAAGCTAGTCGTCGACTCGCTGCCCGCCTGGGCCGTCGGCGTCATCGGGGTCGCCGCCGCACTCTCCTCGATCGTGCCGATGGCCGTGTTCATGCTGGTCATCGGCACAATGTGGGGCAGCAGCGTGCTGTCGCTCGTGCCCCGCTGGCAGGACTCGTCACGGGCGCAGAAGACCGGCTCGCAGATCGTCGTCGTCATCGCCGGCGGCCTCGCCCTGATCCTCACCTACGCCGCGCCCAACACCCTCGTCCGGCTCTCCCTCATCTCCTACGAGGGCATGGCCCAGCTCGTCCCCATGCTGCTCGTCGGGCTGCTGTGGCGGCGGCTCAGCTTCGCCGCGGCGGTCGGCGGGCTCACGGTCGGCGTCGCTGTCGTGTGCGCGCTCGTTTTCAGCGAGCACGATCCGGTGCTCGGAGTGAACGCCGGCATCGTCGCCCTCGCCGCGAACCTCGCCGTCACCCTCCTGATCACCTACGTGCGGCCGGCGGACCGCGATCCCCGGCCGGACCACGAGCTCCTCGCCCGGGACCCGATCGACCCGCCGCCGCACGACCGGGTGCCTGTATAACTGACGGAGCGGGACAGGACCCGGAGCGGACGAGGAACGGAGGGGAGCGCATGGACAGGAAGAACACCTGGGGCGCCGCCCTGCGCCCCGTCGCGCTCCTGCTGTTCCTGCTCGTCGAGGCCGTCGTCGTCGACACCGGCAGCCTCGCCGGGGCCGTCGCCCTCGCCGCGACCGCCGCCGTGGGCTCCGCCCTCACCGTCTGCTCCGTGCTCGCCGCGCGCAGCGCGCCCGCCGTGCCGCCCACCCGGGTCCGCACGGCCATCCGCGACCGGGAGCAGCGCACCGCGTTCCTGCCCCAGCGCGATCCCGACGCGCGGGGCCGCACCAGGCCCCGAGCACCCGGACGTCTCGTCCCGACGGCCTGCTGACCCGGCCCGGTCCCCGGTGACCGGCCCCTCCCTCCGCAGTCCGTCACGCCGCGCAGTCCGTTCTCTGTCCCGGCACGACGAGACCCCCGGAGGGCTCACCACTCATGTCGTCCATCCTGTCGTCGTTCATGTCCGTCTTCGCGAGCCTGGTCGCAGGCCTCGCCGACGTGCTCGACCCGCTCTTCCACGGCGCCTCCACGGCCGCCGCCATCGTCCTGTTCACCGCGCTCGTCCGCCTCCTCGTCCACCCGCTGTCCCGGGCCGGGGCGCGCGGGCAGCGGGAACGCCTCAAGCTGCAGCCGCGCATCGCCGAGCTGCGCAAGAAGCACAAGAAGAACCCCGAGGCGCTGCAGAAGGCGATCCTCGAACTGCACCGCGAGGAGAAGGTCTCGCCGCTGTCCGGGTGCCTGCCGATGCTGTTCCAGATGCCGGCGTTCTTCCTGCTCTACCACCTGTTCTCCAGCCGCAGCATCGGCGGCGACCCCAACGAGCTCCTCGGGCACACCCTGGGTGGCGCCCCGCTCGGCGGCCGGTTCGCGGACGCGCTCGGACACGGCGGGCTCCTCGGCGAGCAGGGGCTCGTGTACGTGGCGCTGTTCGCGCTCGTCGCGACCGTGGCCACGTTCAACTACCGGCGGACCAAGCGACAGATGGCGCTGTCCGCGCGGCCCGAGGCCAGCGGTGACGGCGGAGGCCAGCAGGTGCCGGGCATGGCGGCGATGAACCGGCTCATGCCGCTGATGTCCTTCATGACCCTTTTCTCCGTGGCGTTCGTGCCGCTCGCCGCCGCGCTCTACATCGTGACCTCCACGACGTGGAGCGCCGTCGAGCGCGCCGTCCTGTACCGGGACATGCCGTACGGGGCCGCCGCCGCGCCCGCGCTCTGACGGGCCCCGCGGCCCCGGTGGGTCCAGTCCGTGAACGGGGTCTTGCGGACTGGACGGGGAGCTTGGAGGATCGACCAGACCTCCGATGGCTTGACGCCGCACCTGGCCTTCGGGGCTCCTCCTAGATCAGAGGGAGTTACACCATGAAGCTGCTGCGAGTCGGTCCCGCCGGAGCCGAGCGCCCCGCGCTCCTCGACGACGGGGGCATCCTGCGCGACCTGTCGGGCCTCGTGCCCGACGTCGACGGGGCGCTGCTCGCGGACGACGCCGCGCTCGACCGGGTCCGTGCCGCCGCGGCCTCCGGCGAGCTGCCCGCGCTCGACGCCGCCGGACTGCGCGTCGGGGCCCCGGTCGGCCGGATCGGCAAGGTCGTGTGCATCGGCCTGAACTACCACGACCACGCCGCCGAGACCGGTGCCGAGCCGCCCGCCGAGCCCGTCGTCTTCTTCAAGGCGGCGGACACGGTGGTCGGGCCGCACGACACGGTGCTCGTGCCGCGCGGTTCGCAGAAGACCGACTGGGAGGTGGAGCTGGCCGTGGTCATCGGACGTACGGCCCGCTACGTCGAGTCCCACGAGGCCGCGCTCGCCTGTGTCGCGGGGTACGCGGTCGCCCACGACGTGTCCGAGCGCGAGTTCCAGATCGAGCGCGGCGGCACGTGGGACAAGGGCAAGAACTGCGAGACGTTCAACCCGCTGGGCCCGTGGCTCGTCACCGCCGACGAGGTCGCCGACCCGCAGGCGCTCGGCCTCCGGCTCTGGGTGAACGGCGAGCTCAAGCAGAACGGCAGCACGGCCGACCAGATCTTCTCGGTCGCCGAGGTCGTGCGGTACGTCAGCCAGTTCATGACCCTGTACCCCGGCGACGTCATCAACACCGGGACGCCGGCCGGCGTGGCCATGGGGCAGCCCGAGCCCAAGCCGTACCTTCGCGCCGGGGACGTCGTGGAGCTGGAGATCGACGGGCTCGGGCGCCAGCGTCAGGAACTCAAGCCGGCGTAGGGCTCCGCCGGGGGGGGCGGGCGGTTCGCGCCGTAGGGGTTTGTGTCGTGGTCGGGTGCTGCGCCGTCGTGGCTGGTCGCGCAGTTCCCCGCGCCCCTGAGGGGCACACTTCGTGCGCCCCCAGGGGCATCTCGGCCTTGGCGTGCCCGTTACGCCATGAACGCGGTCAGGGCTTCTGTCACCAAGGCGTGGTCTTCCAGTTGGGGGAGGCCCGAGACCGTGGCGACGCCGATGACGCCCGCGTCCCGTACCCGGAGGGGGAACGCGCCGCCGTGGGCCGCGTACACGTCGGGGTCGAGGCGGGAGGACGCCTCGAACGTCGTGCCCTTGGCGCGGAACCGGCTCCCCACCAGGTAGGACGAGGCGTGATAGCGCTCCACGACCCGCCGCTTGCGGGCGATCCACGCGTCGTTGTCCGGCGTCGAACCGGGCAGCGCAGCGTGGAACACCTGCTGCCTGCCCCGCGTGATGTCGATCGCGACCGGCGCCTGGCGCCCGCGCGCCAGCTCCACGAGCAGGGTGCCGAGCCGCCACGCGTCCTCGTACGAGAACGAGTCGAGGATCAGAGTGCGCTCCTGCTCCTCCAGCTCCGCCACCGAAGGGGTCTCGTTCGCGGTCACAGGGTCACCACCAGTCCGTCGCGGGCGGAGCGCCGCGCCGCCTCCAGGACGTCGAGCGCGGCGGCGGCCTGCGTGGCCGGCACCGGGTTCGGGGCGCCGTCGCGCAGCGCCGCGGCGACGGCGGCGTAGTAGGCCGGGTAGTCGCCGTCGGCCGTCGGGACCGGGGTGCCGCCGCCGGTCAGCGGGGACTCTCCGGAGCCGACGCGGCCCCACATCGTCTCGGGCTCCACGCCCCACGGCTTCCCCGCCCGCGGCCGCTCACCCTCGCGCAGCGCCGCCTCCTGCGGGTCCAGGCCGTACTTCACATAGCCCGCCTCGGAGCCGAGGACGCGGAAGCGCGGCCCGAGCTGGGCGGTGGTCGCGGAGACGTAGAGGTGCGAGCGGACCCCGTTCGCGTGCGTGATCGCGATGAACGTGTCGTCGTCCGCCTCCGCGCCCGCCCGGCGCACGTCCGACTCCGCGTACACGGAGGCCGCCGGGCCGAACAGCACCAGGGCCTGGTCGACGACGTGGCTGCCGAGGTCGTAGAGGAGACCGCCGATCTCCTCCGGGTTCCCCGACTCGCGCCAGCCGCCCTTGGGGCGCGGGCGCCAGCGCTCGAAGCGGGACTCGAAACGCCACACGTCGCCGAGCGTGCCGTCGGCGAGGAGCCGCTGGAGGGTGCGGAAGTCGTTGTCCCAGCGGCGGTTCTGGAAGACGGAGAGGAACAGGTCCTTCTCCTCGGCGAGGGCGGCGAGCGTCCGGGCCTCGGCCGCCGTGCCCGCGATCGGCTTGTCCACGACGACCGGCAGGCCGGCCTCCAGGGCGGCGGTGGCGAGCGGTACGTGCGTCTTGTTCGGCGACGCGAGGACGATCAGGTCGAGCTCGCCGGCCCGCGCCCACAGCTCCTCGGGGCGCCCGGCGAAGCGCAGCCCGGCGCCGTGCTCGGCGCGGGCCTGCTCCTGCCGCTCGGGGTTCGAGGTGACGACCGTGTCGAGGACGAGGCCCTCGGTCGCGGCGATCAGCGGGGCGTGGAAGACGGAACCCGCCAGGCCGTATCCGACGAGCCCCACGCGGAGCGGCCCGCTTCCACCATTCATGCCAGTCGTACCAGTCGTGCCAGTCATGCACCCACTTAAGCAACGCTGTTGCCAAAGTGCAAGCGGGAGGCACAATGGCCAGGTGAACACGCACGTCACCCATGTCGGCCCCAGCACGGGGGTGAACCTCGCGGCCCTGCGCGGGCACAACGCCGCGCTCGTCCTCGACCTCCTCCGCACCGCGGGCGAACCCGGTATCAGCCGCCTGGAGCTCGCCGAGCGCACCGGTCTGACCCCGCAGGCCGTCAGCAAGATCACGGCGCGGCTGCGCGCCGACGGACTCGTCGTCGAGGCGGGCCGGCGCGCCTCGACCGGCGGCAAGCCGCGCACCGTGCTGCGGCTCGTCGCCGGAGCCGGGCACGCGGTCGGGCTCCACCTGGACCGGGACGAACTGCGGACCGTGCTGACCGACCTCGCCGGGGACGTGGTGGCCGCGCGGCGCGCCCCCCTGGACCTCGGGGCCGGGGCCGACGCGGTCCTGACCACCGCCGCCTGCGAGATCGACCAGCTGCTCGCCGAAGGGGAAGCGGCCGGGGGCGACTCCGTGCTCGGGGTCGGCGTCGCCGTGCCGGGACCGCTCGATCACGCCGGGGGCGTGCTGCACCGGGTCACCGGATTCCCGCAGTGGGACGGCTTCCCGCTGCGGGACGCGCTCGCCGAGCGGCTCGGGCTGCCGGTCGTCGTCGACAAGGACACGAACGCGGCGGCGCTCGGGCTCGCGCTGGTCGGGGCCGCGGGGGAGGGCGGGCGTTCGTTCGCGTATCTGCATCTGGGGACGGGACTCGGGGCGGGGCTCGTGCTCGACGGGGCGCTGTACCGGGGGGAGCGGACCGGGGCCGGGGAGTTCGGGCACCAGGTGATCCAGCTGGACGGGCCTCCGTGCGAGTGCGGGAACCGGGGCTGCATCGAGGCGATCTGCCTGGCCGCCGTCGCCGCCGGGGACGTCGAGGAGGCGGCACGGGTCCTCGGGGAGGGCGCCGGGAACCTGGTCGGCCTGCTCGACATCGACGCGGTGCTGCTCGGGGGCCGGACGGTGAGCGCGGCGGAGGACCTCTTCGTACGAGGAGTCGGCGCCGTCGTGGAGACGCGGGCCCGGCGCGGAGGCGGGGGCCGCTCGATACCGGTGCGCTCGGCGCCGGGCGGCCCCACCCTGGTCGTGGAGGGCGCCGCCCAACTCATCCTGGCCCCGCTCTTCGGCCGAGGCACGGGCGCGGTCCCGTCCCGGCGGGCCTGACCGGGGCCTCCGACGCGGGGCTGTGCCCGATCAGCGACTCCGTCACGGGGTGCGACCAACGGGGCCCCTGGGGGCGCACGGAGTCTGCCCTTCAGGGGCGCGGGGAACTGTGCGAGCAACCACGACGGTGCAGCAGTCAGCGACGGCGCGAGGCCCTCACGGCGGGCCCCTGCCCCACCCCCCCGGAATGACAGTCGTACTGGTCCGATCGAGGGGAGCCGGGCGGAGCCCAGGCGTGCCGGGCGAGGCGGGGACCGGCAAGGGTGCCAGCCTGGCTGACCCGGTTCCGCGACCAGCAAAGGCAGAGCAACCGCATGCGACTGCGCCGCCCGACCGCCCTCGCCCTCACCGCCGCCGCCCTCACCCTCCCCCTGAACCCCACCGCGACCGCCGCCCCCCGCGCCTGCGAAACCGCCCCCGCCCCCGCCCGCTTCCCGATCACCACCCGCATCGACGCCGGCCCCGACACCTACCTCCCCGGTGCCGACCCCCGCACCTGGTCGATCACCCTCACCAACCGCACCCTCACCCGCTGTACCGCCCTGCACCCCGTCCTCGTCCTCGTGGACGACAGCAGGAAACTCCGCCCCACGGGCATCCGGCTCGAGTTCCGCGACGGCACCCGCTGGCACCCCGTCGCCTTCGAGCACACCGACCAGGACGAGAACGTGGGCGTCATCGGCGCGGACACCGGCGGCTTCTCCGTGGAGCCCGGCGAGACGGTCACCGTGCCGGTACGGCTCGCGTTCAGCGAGGACGCCCGCCCCGACCACGTCGTCGCCGACGCCGCCCTCGTCCAGCGCAGGGACGACGACGGCGACTGGGTCGGGGAGTCCGGCCACTACCCCTTCGACATCGTCACCGACGACGAGGGAGGAGGAGAGGAAGAGGCAGGGGAGGCCCGGGCCGACGCGGAGAACGGGGGCGGGGACGCCGCCACCTCCGACCGCCCCGGCGGAACCACCCTCGCCGGCGAACTGGCCCGCACCGGCCCCGAAGCCCCCCTCACCGCCCTCGCCGCCACGGCCGGCCTCTGCCTGCTCGGCGGCGCCGCCGCACTCCTCCTGATCCGGCGCCGCACGGCGGCCCGGCGCCACTGACCGGTACCCGGCGCCGGCGGTTCACCCACGTCTGCGACGATCCCCGCGTGGACTACCCGAACGACCTGGACCCCGGCGCCCCCGTGCGCGGCGGCGTGCCCGAGCACGGACGCATCCCCAAGTACTACGCGGTCAAGGCCCAACTGACCGCACTGCTCAACGACTTGGCCGAGGGCGAGACGCTGCCGACCGAGCGCGATCTCGCCGTCCGGTACGCCGTCTCCCGCGACACCGTGCGCCAGGCCCTGCGCGAACTGCTCCTGGAGGGGCGGCTGCGCCGCCAGGGCCGCGGGACCGTCGCCGCGGGCCCCAAACTGGCCCAGCCCCTCTCCCTCGCCTCCTACACCGAGGGCGTCCGCCGCCAGGGCCGCCGCCCCGGCCGCACGCTCATCGGCCTCGACCGTTTCCCCTGCCCGCCCGCGCTCGCCGCCGAGACCGGCCTCGAACACGGCGAGCCCGTCTGGCACATGGAGCGCGTCCTGCTCGCCGACGACGAACGCGTCGGCCTCGAGTCCACCTACGTCGCCGTGGCCCGCATGCCGCACCTCGACACCGAGTTCGACCCGGACTCCTCCTTCTACTCCTACGTCCACGAGCGGCTCGGCATCGACTTCGGCTCGGCCGACGAACGCATCGAGACCGTCCTCGCCACCCCTCGCGAGGCCCTCCTCATCGGCACGCCGCCCGCCCTCCCGATGCTCCTCATCCACCGCGTCTCCTACGATCCGGCGGGCCGCGCCACCGAACGCGTCCGCACCCTCTACCGCGGCGACCGCTTCTCCTTCACGACCCGCCTCGGCGCCGACAGCCAGTAGTCGGCGAAAGACTCGACGGGCCCGCCCCCAACTCCGTATGTAACGCCGCGATAACGGGTCTGGGCCAAGCTTGGGGGGTCGTTCACCGGCCCGTTCCCGGCCGGACCCGTCCGGGACACCCGATCCCACGAACGTAGCCGCCGTGAGAGTCATCGAGCCGACTGCGAACGAGCGGGACTGATGGAAAAGCTGACCGACCCTCCGGGCGCCCGCAGCGGCATCCGGTTCGACCGGGTGTCCGTCGCCTACGGCGGGAACACCGTCCTCGACTCCCTCGACCTGACCGTCGAGCCGGGCGAGGTCATGGCCCTGCTCGGGCCCTCAGGCTCCGGCAAGACGACCGCGCTGCGGGCCGTCGCCGGCTTCGTGCGGCCCGCCGCCGGGCGCGTGTTCATCGGCGGGCGCGACGTCACCGACCTGCCGCCGCACCGGCGCGGGATCGGCATGGTCGTGCAGCAGTACGCGCTGTTCCCGCACATGAAGGTGAAGGACAACGTCGCCTTCGGCATGCGCGCGCGGAAGGTGCCCAAGGCCGAGATACCCGGCCGGGTCACCGAGGCGCTGGAGATGACCGGCATGGGCGCCTACGCCGAACGCCACCCGCGCGAGCTCTCCGGCGGCCAGCAGCAGCGCGTCGCCATCGCCCGCGCCCTCGCCGTCCGCCCCGACGTCCTGCTCCTCGACGAACCGCTCTCCGCGCTCGACGCGCAGCTCCGCTCCGGCATGCTCGCCGAACTGGCCCGGCTGCACCGCGAGTTGCCCGACGTGTCGATCCTCTACGTCACCCACGACCAGGTCGAGGCCCTCACCCTCGCCGACCGGATCGCCGTCATGGACCGCGCCCGGCTCCAGGACGTCGGCACACCCCAGGACCTGTACCGCAAGCCCCGCACGGAGTTCACCGCCTCCTTCGTCGGCAACGCCAACCTCCTTCCCGTCCAGGTCGGTTCGGGCTCCGCCGTCACCTTCGGGACCGCCGAACTGAAGGTCGCCGCCCCGGACGCCGCGGCCGGAGCCTCCGCCACCCTCTGCGTCCGGCCCCACCTCGTCGGACTCGGCGACGGGCCCAACGCGCTCACCGGCGAGGTCGCCGAGGTCCAGTGGCGCGGCTCCACCCACCGCCTCCTCGTCGACATCGGCGGCCACCAGGTCAAGGCCGACCTGCGCGAACTGCGCACCCCGCCCGCCCCCGGCGACACCGTCACCGTCCACTTCGCGCCCGAGGACGCCGTACTGATCGGCGCCGGTGTGGGAGCGGGAGCGGGAGCGGGAACGGGGGCGCGCGATGACTAGTGCCGCCATCGGGGCGCCCGCAATGCGCGGTGCCCTCAAGTCCCGTAGAAGCATGGGCGGTTGGGTGTGGGCGCTGCCACCCGTCGCCGGGCTCGCGCTCGTCTTCCTCTACCCGCTGTTCCTCGTCGTCCAGCAGTCCTTCCGGCCCGACAGCGGCGGCACGTCCGTCCAGCCGTACCGCGACGTGTTCGCCTCCGAGGCGTTCCGCGATGCGCTGGGCACGACGGTGTGGCTCGCCGCCGGATCGACCGCCGGATGCCTCGTCCTCGGCTTCGCCCTCGCGCTGGTCATCGCGTTCGTGCCGTTCCCCGGCGGGAAGGCCGTCGCCAAGTTCATCGACGTCTTCCTCTCCTTCCCGTCCTTCCTCATCACCCTCGCCCTGCTCTTCGTGTACGGGCAGGCCGGCATGGCCAACGGGCTGTGGACGGACGTCACCGGCGCCGCCACCGGACCGTTCCAGTTCCTGTCCACGCCCTGGGGTGTTCTCCTCGCCGAGATCACGTACTTCACGCCGTTCGTGATGCGGCCCCTGCTCGCGGCGTTCTCCCAGATCGACACGGCGCAGCTGGAAGTGGCGTCGTCGCTGGGCGCCCGGCCCTGGCGGATCGTCCGGCAGATCGTGCTCCCCGAGGCGCTGCCGGCGCTGGCCGCCGGCGGGTCCCTCGTCCTGGTGATGTGCCTGAACGAGTTCGGGATCGTCCTGTTCACCGGCGCCAAGGGCGTCACGACCCTGCCGATGCTCGTCTACGGCAAGGCGATCCTGGAGTCGGACTACCCCGGCGCCTGCGTCGTCGCCGTCGTCAACGTGCTGATCTCCGTCGGGCTCTACGGCGTCTACCGGGCGGTGAGCCGTCGTGCTGGTGCATAGCCGGGCCGGGAAGTGGGCCGTTTGGGTCCTCTTCTTCGCGCTCTTCCTGCCGCTCTTCGCGGTGCCGCTGCTCGTGATCCTCGCCGCGTCGTTCGCCGGGAACTGGTCCGGGGCCCTGCCCTCCGGGTTCACCACCGGGCACTACGACGCCGCCACCAGCGGTGACTCGCTCACCGCGCTCACCACCAGCCTCGTCACCGCCGTCACCGCCGGCGTGCTCGCCCTCGTCGTCGGCGGCTGGGCCGCGCTCGCCGCCGCCGCGCTGAAGAAGCGGGGCAGGCGTGCGATGGACACCCTGTTCATGCTGCCGGTCGCCGTGCCGTCCGTCGTCGTCGGCCTCGCCGTCCTCGTCGCCTTCAGCAAGCCGCCGATGCTGCTCAACGGCACCCGCTGGATCGTCATCCTCGCGCACACCATTCTTGTCACCGCGTTCGCCTACCAGTCGGTCTCGGCCGCCATCGTGCGTCTCGACCCGGCGTACGAGCAGGCCGCGGCGTCGCTCGGCGCCCGGCCCGCGTACGTCCTGTGGAAGGTGAAGCTGCCCCTGCTGCTGCCGTCCCTGAACGCGGCCGCCGGCCTCTGCTTCGCCCTGTCCATGGGCGAGCTGAGCGCCACGATGATGCTCTACCCGCCGGACTGGATGCCGCTGCCGGTGCAGATCTACGCCACCACCGACCGCGGCTCCCTGTTCACCGGATCCGCGATCGCCGTGGTCCTGATGGGCGCCACCCTGCTCGTGCTGCTCGCCGTCTCCCGCATCCGCACCAAGGCCTCGTACCGCTGAGCCCCGCTCCGCCGACACCCCTGTCCTTCCAAGGAGTTCACCTCGCCATGCCCGCGAACCCGCGCAAGAACACCCTCACCGCCGCCGTCGCCGTCACCGGCTGCCTCGCCCTCGCCGCCACGCTCACCGGCTGCGGCGGCAGCTCCGCCGCCTCCGACGAGAAGGTCGTCACCGTCTACAGCGCCGACGGCCTCAAGGGCGAGAACGGCGACGGCTGGTACGACAAGGTCTTCAAGGACTTCACCGCGAAGACCGGCATCAAGGTCGAGTACGTGGAGGGCGGCTCCGGCGAGGTCGTGCAGCGCGCCGTCCGCGAGAAGGCCAACACCCAGGCCGACGTCCTCGTCACGCTGCCCCCGTTCATCCAGCAGGCCGGCGGCAAGGGCCTGCTCGCGAAGTACGCGCCCGAGGGCGCCGACCAGGTCGACGGCGCAGACAAGGGCGCCGACGGCACCTGGACCTCCGTCGTCAACAACTACTTCGGCTTCGTCTACAACAAGAAGGAGCTGAAGACGCCGCCGCGGACCTGGCAGGAACTGCTCGACGGCAAGTACAAGAACAAGCTCCAGTACTCCACCCCGGGCGTCGCCGGCGACGGCACCGCCGTCGTCGTCAAGGCCATGCACGACTTCGGCGGCAAGCAGCCCGCCATGGACTACCTGAAGAAGCTCCAGGCCAACAACGTCGGCCCGTCCGCCTCCACCGGCAAACTCGCCCCCAAGGTGGACAAGGGCGAACTCCTCGTCGCCAACGGCGACGTGCAGATGAACTACGCCCAGTCCAAGGACATGCCCAACCTCGGCATCTGGTTCCCGAAGACCGAGGGCGGCAAGCCCACCTCCTTCGCCCTGCCCTACGCCGCCGGCCTCGTGAAGAACGCCCCGCACACCGCCAACGGCAAGAAGCTCCTCGACTTCATGCTCGCGACCAAGCAGCAGCAGGAGGTCAGCGCCATCGGCGGCGGCTTCTCCGCGCGCGGAGACGTCCACGCCACCGACGAGAACGCCCTCGCCCTCGCCAAGATCATGGACGGCGTCGAGATCTTCGAGCCGGACTGGAACGACATCGACAAGAACCTCCAGACGTACGTCGACGACTGGAAGACCGCCACCGGCAGCTGAGCCCCGCCCGCCCCGCAGCTCAGTCCATCGGGCGGCGACGAATGTCCATGGCGCTCCCCGCCCGCATCACCAGAAGATAACGGGTCTGGTCCAACACCTCTGAACCTTCAGGGGTGTCGGACCACCCGCGCACGCCCGCAGACACCCGTGACCGCCCGCCCCGCTCCGGAGGACCCCCGCATGCCGCGCACCCCGTCCGGCCTCTCCCGCCGCTCGATGCTCCTCGGCTCCGCCACCGCAGCACTCGCCCTCACCGTCCCGGCGAAGAGCGCCGTCGCCCGCGCCCGCGCCGCCCGGACCCCGAAGGTCCTCGTCATCGGCCTCGACGGCGCCCTCCTGAACCGCATCAAGGACGCCGACGCACCCCGCCTCAAGGCCCTCATGGCGGCCGGACTCACCGCCCCCAGCGCGATCTACGCCAACCCGATGGCGCCCACCATGTCCGGCCCCGGCTGGTCCACCCTCATCACCGGCGTCTGGCCCGACAAGCACAACGTGAAGGACAACAACTTCACCGGCCACAAGTTCGCCCAGTACCCCGACTTCCTCACCCGGATCGAGACCGCGAAGCCGTCGCTGTCGACGTACGCCGTCTCCTCCTGGGCCCCGATCACCGACATCGTCCTCTCCGCGAAGGTCGACACTCGCGTCTCCACCCCGAGCGCCGAGTACGACACCGGCACCACCGCCCGCGCCGTCGAACGGCTCAAGGGCGCGAACCCGGACGCCGTCTTCGTCCAGCTCGACAACGTCGACCACGCCGGCCACACCTACGGAGCCGCGAGCCAGGAGTACCTCGACGCGATCCACGGCGTCGACGGCCAGGTCGGCGCGATGGTCGACGCCGTCACGTCCCGTTCCACGTACGGGAACGAGGACTGGCTGATCCTCGTCACCGCCGACCACGGGCACACCGACGCGGGCGGCCACGGCGGCTCCACCTGGCCCGAACGCCAGACGTTCATGATCGCGACGGGCGGCACGGCCGCGCCCGGCTCCACCCGCCACGACGTCAAGATGCCCGACATCGCGGCCACCGCCCTCGCTCACCTCGGCATCGCCCTCGACCCCGCCTGGGGCCTGGACGGCCGCCCGGTCCAGCAGCCCCTCCCCGACGACTTCGACGCCCTGCGCGACCGGCTGGGCGGGCCCGTCGACGAGACCGGCATCGGATCGGGCGTCATCGGCTTCACGCACACCCCGCCGAGCGGCTGGAGCGTCGACAACTCCCGGATGGGCACCGGCGGCGTCACCGAATGGCGCGGCTGGTCCTTCACCACCGACGAGTTCTGGACCAAGGCCGAACGCGACCAGCAGCGCGAGTGCAACGTGCGGGCCCGCGGCGTCTTCGCCGTGGCCGACGGCGACGAATGGTCCGACAAGACCGTCACCGGCACCTTCGACTCGACCCTGACCAGCCCCGCCTTCCCGGTCACCGGCGGCCGCCCGGCCACCCTCACCTACACGACCTTCTACCGCCAGGAGGCCCCGCAGAAGGGCGAGGTCCTCGTCTCCTACGACGGCGCCGCCCCCGTCCCCGTCCGCACCTACACGGCCGACGTCCCCTCCCGCACGGAGACCGTCCCACTGACCGTCCCCGCGGGCGCGACCAGCGCGAAGGCCCACTTCCGCTACACCGGGGCCAACAACTGGTTCTGGACGATCGACGGGGTCAAGATCAGCCGGTCTTGACTAGGCTGAGGGCGTCGGCACAGTGTCGTCCCGGCGCCCCAGACAACACGGTCGACACAACCGGCACGGTTGTGTCGACCGCGGACCGCAGGAGTGCATTCCATGGCAGAGCGCAAGCCCATCGCATCGTGGCTCACCGACATGGACGGCGTGCTGATCCACGAGGGGGTGCCGATCCCCGGCGCCGACGCGTTCATCAAGAAGCTGCGCGAGTCGGGCAAGCCCTTCCTGGTCCTCACCAACAACTCGATCTACACGGCCCGCGACCTCCAGGCCCGCCTCAACCGCATGGGCCTCGACGTCCCGGTCGGCAACATCTGGACGTCCGCCCTGGCCACCGCCAAGTTCCTCGACGCCCAGCGTCCCGGCGGCACCGCCTACGTCATCGGCGAGGCCGGCCTCACCACGGCCCTGCACGACATCGGCTACGTCCTCACCGACCACGACCCCGACTACGTGGTCCTGGGCGAAACGCGAACCTACTCGTTCGAGGCCATGACGAAGGCCGTGCGCCTCATCAACGGCGGCGCCCGCTTCATCTGTACCAACCCGGACGAGACCGGCCCCTCCACCGAGGGTCCGCTGCCCGCCACCGGCGCCGTCGCCGCGCTCATCACCAAGGCGACCGGTAAGCAGCCCTACTTCGCCGGCAAGCCGAACCCGCTGATGATGCGCACGGGGCTCAACGCGATCGGGGCGCACTCCGAGACCGCCGCCATGATCGGCGACCGGATGGACACCGACGTGCTGGCCGGGCTCGAGGCCGGGATGCAGACGTTCCTCGTGCGGACCGGGCTCACCAGCGACGCCGACATCGAGAAGTACCCGTTCCGGCCGTCCACCGTCGTCGACTCCATCGCGGACCTCGTCGACCTCGTCTGACCCTGGGGGCCCGGTCTGACCTGGGGTTTCCCGTTCCCGAGATGCGGAACGGCGCCGCGCGCGTGAACCTGCCAGTACCAGGAGGTTCACGATGCGTACAGGACTGCTCGCTCTCCGTGCCGCAGGGGCGGCCGCCGTACTGGTGACGATCCCGGCCGCCGCCGCGCACGGGGCGCAGGACGGGGGATCGGTCACCGTCAGCCCGCAGGCGGCCCCACCGGGTACGGACGTCGAGCTCGCCGTCACCGGATGCGCGGGCACGGCGGGGCGTGCCGTGTCCGACGCGTTCGTCTCCGCCGCCGTCCTCGCGCCCGCCGCGGACCGTTCCGCGCTCACCGCCGAGGCCCGGGTCGCATCTTCCGCCAAGCCCGGCGCGCATGAGATCACGGTGACCTGCGACGGCGTCGAGACCAAGACCAAGGGCACCGTTCGGGTCCTGGAGCGCGGCGCCTCGCCCGCCCCGACCCCGACCGCCGCCGTGCACGCGGGCGGCGGCGGAGCCGCGGCGCGACTGGCCGCCGCCGAACAGGCCGCCGAGGGCCCCGGCACCCGGCACGCCGTCATCGGACTGGTGCTCGCCGCGATCGCCGCCGTGGCCGTCGCCTGCCGCAGCGTCCGGCGCCGCCGGAACCCGTCCGAGGGCCCCCGGTAGGCCGCCATGAAGGACCGCGACCGACAAGGCCCGGGCGGCGGCCGGATGCTCACCGGCGTGGCCTGGGCGGTGCTCCTGCTCGGCCTGTGGATGTGGGGCCGCGGCGTCACCGACGTCAACCTGTCCTCGCCGACGACCGGTGACGCGGCCGCCGTCGGCCGCCCGCTCGGCGTCACCATGCCTGCCGCGCACAGCCCCGTCCGGGCCGCGAAACCCCAGCGCATCGACGTGCCCGCACTCCACGTGCAGGCGCCCGTCGTCGAGCGCGGACTCGACGGCAGCGGAGCCGTCGACCCGCCGCCCTACGCGCAGGCGGGCGTCGTCGGCTGGTACGGCGCGGGCGCGCAGCCGGGGGAGCGGGGCACGGCCCTGTTCGTCGGGCACGTCGACACCGAGACCCGGCCCGCCGTGTTCTTCCACCTCAGCGAGGCGAAGCCCGGCGACACGGTGAAGGTGGTGCGCGACGACGGCTCCGTCGCCACGTTCACCGTCGACGACGTGCAGGTCCTGTCCCGCGACCGCTTCGACCCGGCCACCGCCTACGGGCCGCGCCGCCCCGGCCGCGCCGAACTCCGCCTCATCACCTGCGGCGGCACCTTCGACAGGGCCACCCGCACCTACACGGCGAACGTCGTCGTCTCCGCCTACCTGTCCGGCCTCACGGACGCGCCGAAGGAGCCGGATCCGGAGCCGGAGAAGGAGAAGGTCCGGGCGGGTTGAGGTCGTCGCCGAGGTCCCGGGCCAGGACGGCCCCGGCGACCCGGTCCAGCGGCATCCGCCTGCTGCGCGCGTACCGGCGCAGGACCGAGAACGCGGTGTCGGGAGAGGCGCCCCAGCGCTCCGCCAGCATCCCCTTCGCCTGCTCGATCCGCACCCGGCTCGCGAGCGCCCGCTCCAACTGCCGTGCCAGGTCCCGCTGTTCGGCGTAGGCGCGGTGTCGGTCCAGGCCCGCGGCCGCCGCGTCGGCGAGCACACCGGCGAACGCGGCATCGTTGTCCGCCGGCGCCGACCGGGTCAGGACGCTGAGCGCGCCGACCGGTGTCCCGAGCCGGCGCAGCGGCACCGCGTGCGCCGTCGTGACGCCGTGCCGCCGGGCCAGCGCGGTGAACGCGGGCCAGCGCGCCGCCGCCACCGTCCCCGTCACCCGCACCCCGGCCACCGCCCGTCCGGTCGCCAGCGCCTCGCGCGCGGGCCCGGCGAGCGCGTCGGCGCCCAGCAACTCCCGTACGGCGTCCTCCTGTTCGGGGGCGCAGGCGGGTGACGGGTGGGGGAGGCCGTCCGGTTCGGCGAGGGTGACGCCGGCCGCCTGCGCGCCGAGCAGGTCCACGCAGTGCCCGGCGAGGCGGGACAGGTGCGCGGCGGGGTCGAAGTCGTCGTCGAGCGTGTCCGACAGCTCCAGCACCGCCTCGGCCAGACGCAGCGCGCGAGCTGGGTACGTCATGTCCCGCTCCCCCCTTCCACGCCGTCGCCGTACGAGTCCTGGTCGCGGCCTACCCCGGCCCGGACCGGCTGTAACAGGTCGTGGACAAGGACCGTACGGCCTCGAAGCGCGGCCGGGGCGTATGTCACGATTGAGGACCAGACAGTGCACCCAAGGGGGAGTGGATGTACCGGAAGATGAGGGCTGGAGCGGTCGTCGTGGGGGCGGCGCTGCTCGTGTCCGCGTGTTCCTCCGGAGGCAAGGACGAGGGCGATGCTCAGCCTCCCGTGAAGCAGCAGCCCAAGAGCGCCGACCCGTTCTGGGTCAACCCCGACAGCAAGGCCGCGCAGGCCGTCGCGGGCCTGGAGGAGGACGGCAAGGACGAGGAAGCGAAGACCGTCCGCAAGATCGCCGAGCAGCCCAGCGGCGAGTGGATCACCCCGGAGAACGCGACGGACCAGGCCCGTGGTTACACGGAGGCCGCGGAGAAGGCGGACCGGGACGCCCTGCTCGTCCTCTACAACATCCCGCACCGCGACTGCGGGAACTACTCGAAGGGCGGCGCCGCGGACGGCAACGCGTACCGGGCGTGGATCGACCAGGTCGCGGCCGGCATCGGGGACCGCCCGGCGACGGTCATCCTCGAACCGGACGCGGTCCAGCACATGGTGGACAACTGCACCCCGGAGCAGTTCCACGAGGAGCGCTACGACCTCCTCAAGGGCGCCATCGGCAAGCTCAAGTCGCTGAAGAACACGACGGTCTACCTCGACGCGGGCAACGCGGGCTGGGGCAAGCCGGACCAGATGTTCGAGCCCCTGAAGTGGTCCGGCGTCGAGCAGGCCGACGGCTTCTCGGTGAACGTGTCGAACTTCTACTCCACCGAGGACTCGGTGAAGTACGGCAAGGAGCTGTCCGGGAAGGTCGGCGGCAAGCCCTTCGTCGTCGACACGAGCCGGAACGGGAACGGGCCGTACACGGGCGGCAATCCGGACGAGCGCTGGTGCAACCCGCCCGGCCGCGCCCTCGGCGAGACCCCGACCACCAAGACGGGCGACCCGCTCGTGAAGGCCTACCTGTGGGTCAAGCGCCCCGGCGAGTCCGACGGCACCTGCAAGGGCGGTCCGAGGGCGGGCGAGTGGTGGAGCGAGTACGCCCTGAAGCTGGCTGCTTCTTCGTAGCGTGAGGACGTGAAGGAGGGGTACGGGACCGCGTCCCGTACCCCTCCTTCTTCTTGTCCTGCTCGCAGTGCCCTACGGCACGTGCACCCACTGGGCCTTGCTCGGGGTGCCCCGGTCGTCGGTGACGAACAGCATGTACCAGCCCGACTCGACCAGTGACCGGTTCTCCGGGACGGTCACCGTCACCGAGTCCGCCGTCTTCTTCAGATCCAGCGCGATGGACGTCTGGTCCACGTCGGTGACGTGCGTGGACGCGCTGGGCCGGATCAGCCGGGCCGTCTTGATCGACGACGCGTGGCTGGTCTGGTACGTGGCCGAGCCGCCCCGCGCGATCGTCTTCTGACCGCCCTCCAGGGTGGGCCGCGAGTCCCGGTACAGGTACGGCGGCGTGTAGATCTCGATGCGCTGCTCGAACACGCCGGGCTTCGTGTTGGCCTTGTCCGCGTACAGCGAGTCCGAGCCGAAGAACAGCACCCGGCCGTCGGGCAGCAGGATCGAGCCCGAGTGGTAGTTGCGGCCGACCAGCGGGTCGGCGACGCTGCGGAAGGTGTTGGACTTCGTGTCGTAGAGCCGGGCCTGGAGGATGTTGGAGTCACCGCGGCCGCGGTAGTCCTCCGAGCCGCCGGAGACGAGGATCGAGTCGTCCGGCAGGATCGAGGACTGCGGGTAGCGGGTGCCCTTCTCCAGCGTCGGGCCGTCCGTGAACTTCGGGTTCGCGTCCTTGAGGTCGACGATCCGCGTCTTGTTGCTGGACAGCTTGGACTCGCCGACGCCACCGCCGCCGACCACCATGTACCGCTGGTCCTGCGCGGGCGGCAGCTCGACCGTGCCGGCCGTCTCCATCAGGTTCGCGTCGGACAGGCCGGGGATCTTCCGGAACGTGTTGGTCCGCAGATCCCAGATGCCGGGCTTGCGGCCCACGTTGTCCGGGCCGTAGCCCGCGTTGGCGCCCGAGTAGAAGATCTTCCCGTTCGCCATCTGGAACAGCGCCGGGTACGTCGGGAACTGGCGCTGCTTCTTGAGGTAGGTCCACTTCTTGGTCTTCGGGTCGTAGACCTCGTTCTTGCCGGGCACCAGCTGCCCGATCTCGTCGAGGCCGGACACGGAGAGGACCTTGCCGTCCGAGAGCGTGGTCAGCGTGGGGTACCAGCGCGCCTCGTTCATCGGGTCGACCTTGATGTACTTCTCGGCGACCGGGTCGAACTCGTAGGAGTCGCGGATCCCCTGGAAGTCCTTCTTGTCCAGGGCGAGCTTCTGCGCGATGCCGTACACGTTGCGCGCGTCGGCGCCGGTCAGGCCCTGCACCCGGTAGTTGTCCTGGGTGCCGGTCTCGTACTTGGTGCCGGAGCGCTGGGCCTCGACGTAGACGCGGCCCAGCCCCGGGTCGTTGCGGACGAACTTGCCGGTCGCCGGGTCGAAGACCTTCTTCGCGCGCTCGATCGTGATGTTGTCCTTGGCGACGAAGGTCTTGCCGTTCTCCTTGCCGGTGAAGCGGGTGCCGGCCTTGATCGTCTTCGGCGCGTCCGGGTCCTCGTTGTGCACGATCATCAGGCCGCCGGCCTTGGTGACGTCACCGCGCAGCTTCTCGTAACGCTTGGTGCCGCCCGCGATCAGCAGATTGCCGTTCGCCAGCTGGGTGTGGCCCGTGCAGAACAGGTCGCTCGGCGTCGGGATCTTCTTGATCGAGCCCTTCACCGGGTCGTAGAGCCGGGTGTCGAACTTCTTCGCGTCGAAGTTCTTCTGGTTGTTGCCCGAACCGGCCACCAGCAGGATCTTGCCGGTGTGGAGCAGCGCCGCGTGGATCGTGTTGAGGCGCATGTCCTGCGGGAACTGGACGACGTCCCACTTGCCGTTGTCGGCCTTGTACTCCGGTCTGTTGATCTTGTACTCGTGGTACTTGGCCGACCCGAAGCGATACAGCCAGGGCCCGTTCATCCCGGCCAGCGCCAGTACCACCACCGAGCCGATGGCTATGCGTCGGGCCCGGCGGCGGCTCGCACCGTCTTTCACTTGTTACGTCCCCCCAGGGAGATCTGCATGGTCTCGTCGTTGCCCCCGCCGGCGGCCCAGGTGGGCTTCTGCTGCGGGGCCCCGTGCGGGCCCGCGGCGTGCCGGGGGCCGGTCGCCTGCGGCGGCACGGCCTGCTGCTGAGGCGGCGCCGTCTCCGGCGCGGGCGGCTTCGGCTTCTTCCGGTCCTGGCGCAGCATGTACCGCCAGGCGAACATCGGCGTGGCCGTGATCAGCAGGGCGAAGCAGGCCCAGGTGATCATCGCCGGGTGGGCGTGACCGAGGACGAATCCGGCGGTCATCGAACCGGCGAAGATCAGGATGAAGTACCAGTGGTACCGGAAGGTGCCGAACCAGCGGTCGGGGCTGGCGGAGTCGCCCTTGGGCGTGACCACGAACTTGCTCTTGCGGCGCAGCAGCGAGTCGAACAGCGCCTTCGCGTACAGCGGGGCCGAGAGGGCCGACATCACCATGCCGGCCACGCCGCCGGAGCCCTCGGGCTCGTGCGGCGACACGTTGTGCCGGCGGTTCCAGATGTAGAGACCGATCTGCAGCGCCGACGCGTTGCCGTACAGCATCAGCCAGATCGTCGGGTCGATGTTCACGCCCGAGGCGCCGAGGCCCAGGAACAGGGCGCAGCTGAGCGCCGCGAGGATCCAGTTCATGGCCGACATCGGGTAGAAGATGATCATCATCGTGTAGTTGAAGAGCTTGCTCGGCGGGAGCGAGTACCAGCCCTTCCAGTACTGCTTGAGGATCGTCTCGTACGTACCGCGCGACCAGCGCATCTGCTGGGTGAAGAAGTCCGTCCAGGCGCTCGGGCCCTCACCGACGGCGAGCACGTCCGGGGTGTACACGGAGCGCCACTTCTTCCCGGTCGCCGGGTTCTTGGCGCGGTGGATCTCGAAGCCCGTCGCCATGTCCTCGGTGATCGAGTCGTACAGGCCGCCGATCTGCTTCAGGGCCGAGATCCGCACCGCGTTCGACGTGCCGACGAACATGGGGGCGCCGTAGCGGTTGCCCGCGCGCTGGATCAGCGCGTGGAACAGGAACTGCTGGGACTCGGCGGCCTTGGTGACGAAGTTGTCGTAGTTGCCGTAGACCTGCGGGCCGATCACGAAGCCGACGTTCGGGTCGCGGAAGAAGCCGAGCATCCGCTCCAGGTAGTTCGGCAGCGGCACGTGGTCGGTGTCGACCGAGGCGAAGTAGTCGTAGGCGTCGCCGTGCGCGTCCAGCCAGGCGTTGTAGTTGCCGTGCTTGGTCTTGGCGCGGTGCGGGCCCTTCGCCTGGTTCCACTTCGCGACGCCCTTGCGGGAGAAGTGGTGCACGCCGAGCCGGGCGCAGACCTCCTTGACCTCCGGGTCGTCGCCCTCGTCGAGCAGCCACACGTGCAGCAGGCCCCGGTGGCGCAGCTTGACCGCCGCCTCCAGGGTCTTCGTCACCATCTCGATCGGCTCCTTGCCGGGCACGAACGAGGTCAGGAACGCGACCCTGGTGCCCGTCTCCGGGACCACCGGGATCGGGTCGCGGGCGACGAGGGTGGCGTGCGCGTTCGACAGCACGTTCATGCAGCGGAAGAACTCGATCAGGCCGATCGAGACGAGCATGACGATGTCGAGGGCCGGCAGGAAGTCGTACTCCACGTAGTCGCGCTCGGTCCAGTGCTCGGGCTGGAGCAGCCAGAACAGCAGGACGAGCGAGAGCAGCGGGGCCGCGCCCAGCATGAGCGCGGCGCGGATGCGGTGCGGCTCCTGGCTGAGCAGGGAGCGGTACTGCACCGTGTACGGCTTGTTCGGATCGGGCTGGGTGAGGGGCCCGGCGAGCCGGCTGTAGTGCTCGTAGTCGTACCGCGGCAGCGATTTCTTGATGCGCCGGAAGCCGCCGGTGCGGTGCGGTGGCACCCGCAGCTGGGTCGTCTCGGACGGGTCGAAGCCCTCGCGGGCGCCCGTCGGCGTCGACGTCATGATGAGTCATCCCCCCGCACGCGAGTCACCGCGTGGTTGTCGGTTCTCACCCGGGTCCGGTCCCCCTTGACCGCTCCCGGGTGTGTCAGTGGCAGGCCACCGTCCCACCCGTACTAAGACTGGAACGACGACCTTCCGGTTGCATGATGCCCCCCTCGACATCGCTTCATGAACGGGACCCCCGTCCCCGCCCCGCAACTGTCCCGCCCCGCAAGCCTCATGGGAGCCGATAGCTCCAGGACAGGGTGCTGGGCCCGACGTCATGATCGCAAGGGCGAAGGGGTCCAGCTCGCATGTACGAGAACGGCCTGACCCGAACACGACGAAAGCCCCCCGTTCTCACGGAGGGCTTTCGGTGTCGGTGCGCCGCCAGGGACTCGAACCCCGGACCCGCTGATGCTGTGTCTCCTGGGGGATAACCCCCAGACCCCCAGCCGGGGCGGTGCCGGGTGTGCTGTCGGTACGACGAAGACCCCCCGTTTTCACGGAGGGTCTTCGGTGTCGGTGCGCCGCCAGGGACTCGAACCCCGGACCCGCTGATTAAGAGTCAGCTGCTCTAACCAACTGAGCTAGCGGCGCCTGCTGACCTGCGTAACTCTACCCGATGCCCGGGGGTGGGCATGACCATCGGGGGTGTGCGACGCGCCGATGGGTGGGCGAATTGTGGTGATTTCCATCTTTTGCACCGTCAACATGCGATATGTGCAGACAGTTGAGACGCTTCCTGCGTGCGAACACGAGGCACATCAGTGAGGGGAATCGCATGGACGGCATTCAGGACACGGAGCGCATGGCGACCCCGGCGTTCGAGGACGTGACCCCGGCGGGCGACTGCGACTGCGCCGGCTGCGTCCAGGGCCGCCTCGCGGCCTCGCCCCCGGCGCCCACCGGCATCGGCGCCCGCCACGCCCTGGTCGTCGCCGCCACCGCCGGCACCGTCATCGGCGGACTGCAGGCCGCCCCGGCCAGCGCCCAGCGTGCCGACCACCACGAGGTGAGACCGGGCGACCCGGCCCCGCCCGGCGAGGGCACCGTGTCGACCCCGCAGGGCGGCACGAGCCCGCTGCACGGAGCCCCCGGCTCCGCCGCGTCGAGCGTGGAGCTCGCCCCGGGCGCCGTCCGCGCCACGACCCGGGCCGCAATCATCAACCGCGCCAAGACCTGGGTCGCCTCCAGGGTCCCGTACGACATGAACCGGTACTGGAAGGACGGGTACCGGCAGGACTGCTCGGGCTTCGTCTCCATGGCCTGGGACCTGCCCGGCAACGAGTGGACGGGCAGCCTCGCCCGCTACGGCACCAAGATCTCCAAGGCGGACCTGCAGCCCGGCGACATCCTGCTCTTCCACAACCCGGACGACCCGGAGAAGGGCTCGCACGTCGTCATCTTCGGCGGCTGGACGGACTACACGCGCAGCTACTACATGGCGTACGAGCAGACCCGCCCCGCCACCCGCCGGCAGGCGACCCCGTACAAGTACTGGTCCTACTCCAGCCGCTACGTCGCCTACCGCTACAAGGGCGTCAAGGCGGGCAGCACCTCGGGCTCGACGTCGACGACGAAGTTCCCGGGCGCCCAGGCCTTCGGGCCGGGGGCGAACAACGCGTACGTCACCCAGCTCGGGCGGCTGCTCGTGGAGCGCGGCGGCAAGCGGTTCTACACCGAGGGTCCGGGCCCGCGCTGGGGCGAGGCAGACCGCAAGGCGACGCAGGCGTTCCAGAAGGCGCAGGGCTGGACCGGCGCCGACGCGGACGGCATCCCGGGCCCGACGACCTGGTCGTACCTGGTCACCGGCAAGGGCAAGGACATCCCGGCCGACGGCGCGGGCGGACCGGAGGCGGACCGGGTGCCGGCGTACCCGGGGGCGTCCGCGTTCCGGCCGGGCGCGAGCAGCGACGCGGTGACGCGGATGGGCCGACAGCTCGTGAAGAAAGGATTCGGCAAGTACTACACGCAGGGTCCGGGCCCGCGCTGGGGCGAGGCCGACCGGCGGGCCGTCGAGGCGTTCCAGCGGGCCCAGGGCTGGAGCGGCAAGGAAGCCGACGGCTACCCGGGTCCCGAGACCTGGCGGCGGCTGTTCTCGTGAGCGGCCCGGTGCGGACAAGGCGGCGCGGACGGGCGGCGGCGGCAACTCAGTGCGGAGGCGAGTCAGTGCGGAGGCGAGGATGAGTACGACCGCGGAACAGCCGGAGAGGGCGCTGGGCCACCCGGCGCCGATCGCGGACGACGACCCGGGCGCGCGGGCGCCGCGCGGGGCGGCGGGGGAACCGGGCAGGGGCTCCCGGCGGGGGGCTCCCCGCGAGGCTCCCGGTGACGCCCGGGGGACCCGGGTGATCCACAACGAGGCGACCACCGCGATCCCCGTACACCTGCTGTTCCGGGACGACCCCGATCCGGAGGCCGAGCCCGTGGCGGTGCGGTCCGCCGTGGTGGGGAGCGGGACCGGGGGCGGGCGGCCCTCGCCGGTGCGGCCGCATCTGCGCACACCGGTGCGGCCGGTGCCGGTCGTCGACCCGGAGCTCGCCGAGCGGGCGGGCCGGACGCTGCCCGGCGCGCTCGGGGTGTTCGGCGGGGCGCTGGGCGCGGCCGGGACCGCGGTGTCGCTCGGCTGGGCCGGGGCGCTGCCGCGGATCATGACGGAGGTCGCCGGGCTGCCCGGGTACGAGGGCGTCGGGCTCGGCCCGGTGCAGTGGGCGGCGGTGGCCGGGTCCGGGGCGCTCGCCCTGTTCGGGTTCGGCGGGCTCGCGCGCGGGCGGGCCGGGCGCGCCTGGGTGCTCAGTCTGTGCGGCCGGTACCGGGGCAGCGTGCGCCGGACGGGCCTGATGTGGGTCAACCCGTTGCTGCTGCGGCGCCGGATCGACGTACGGCTGCGGCACTGGCGCAGTGAGCCGATGCCGGTGGTCGACGCGAACGGCACGGCGCTGCGCGTCGTCTGCCTCGTCGTCTGGCGGATCAGGGACACGGCGAAGGCGGCCCTCGGCGTCGAGGACCACGAGGAGTACCTGCGCGAGTGCGTGGAGGCGGGCCTGGCGCGCGTCCTGTCGCAGCTGCCCGCCGACGCCTTCCACGAGGACGCGCCGACGCTGCGCAACGCCGAGGCCGTCGGCGACCTGCTCACGCGCCGGCTGGCGACGGACGCCGCGCCGGTCGGCATCGAGGTCTTCTCGGCGCAGCCGACCCGGATCGAGTACGCCCCCGAGGTGGCCGCCGCGATGCGCCGCCGCCGGGTCGCGGCGCTGGACGCCAAGCACCGGGACTCGGTGCTGTCCTCGGTCGTGGACTCGGTGGAGGACACGGTGACGCGGCTGACGACGCGCGGTCTGGTCGAGCTGGACGACTACGAGCGCAAGGCGCTGGTGAAGGACCTGACCGTCGCGTTCTACACGGGACGGGGGGAGTAGGGAGGGCGCCGGGCCCTGGAGGCGGGGGTTCCGGCAGTCATGGGCAGCTCTTCGATTGGTATGGACATGTTCAACTACCGCCCCTACATTGGGCGTTGGTCTAGACCTGGACGATCCAAGCATCGAACGACCGCTGTGCACGGCTACCGGAACTCCCCACACCCCCCAGGAGCGGCAGCATGCGAAAGAAGATCTACGCGGCCCTGCTCGGCCTGACCACCGCCGGAGCCTTCGCGCTCTCGGCCGGCGGCGCCAGCGGCCACGGCTACACGGACCTCCCCATCAGCCGGCAGAAACTCTGCGCCAACGGCACCGTCACCGGCTGCGGCAACATTCAGTGGGAACCGCAGAGCGTCGAGGGCCCCAAGGGCTTCCCGGCCGCGGGCCCCGCCGACGGCCAGATCTGCTCGGCGAACCACGGCGAGTTCGCCGCCCTCAACGGCCCGAAGCAGCCCAACGGCCAGGCCTGGCCCACCACCAAGGTGACGGGCGGTCAGAGCTACACGTTCCGCTGGCAGTTCACGGCGCGGCACTCCACCACGGACTTCCGCTACTACGTCACCAAGGACGGGTGGGACGACAGTCAGCCGCTCACCCGTGCGGCCCTGAACACCACCCCGTTCCTCACCGTCCCCTACAGCGGCCAGCCCCCGGCGACGCTCTCCCACTCGGGCGTCCTGCCGTCCGGCAAGTCGGGTCACCACGTGATCCTCGCGGTCTGGACGATCGCCGACACGGCCAACGCGTTCTACGCCTGCTCGGACGTCACGTTCTGACGGCAGGTTCCGAACGGCGGGCTTCTGGGCCTGCCCTGCGGCGCCCCGCGCTCCGGCGCGGGTAGGTTCCTGTGCACGGCGCCGTGCACAGGAACCGTGCGCGGCAGGGGAGTTCGGGGGAGCTCATGCGCGTGATGTTCTACGCGGTGCCGGCGTTCATCGCCTTTGTCGCGCTGTTCGCCGCCGCCACCGAGGTGCGCGGCACGTTCCGGATCGGCGCCGCCTGGCGGGGCGGACGCACGGCCGAGGCACGCTGCCTGCGCGCGTACACGACGGTCGACCCGCACATGGACGGCGACACCCGCACGACCACCACGCAGCACCACGTCTACGAGTTCACGACCCGGGACGGACGCACCCTCCGCATCGAGGAGGAGGGCGGCCCCGCGACGACCGTCGAGGGCGACGTGGTGATCGTCCACTACCGCGACAGCCACCCCGAGCAGGCGACCGCGCACCCGCCCCGGCCCGTGCGGCTGGCCGCGCAGACGCTGGGAGTGCTGCTCTTCATGGCCGTGGTGATCGGCTTCTGCGTATTCTTCGTGGCCGATCTGCCCACTGACGACTTCTGACACTGCTGAACCGGGGGCCCGCGGTCATGGACGGCTTTGTGTTCCACGTACTCTTCCCGCTGCTCATCGCCCTGGCGGTCTGGGCCGGCTGGGCCCTCGTGCGGCGGGTGCGGGAGCGGCGCGCGGCGTGGGGGAGCGGGCTCACCGCGCAGGCGCGGGTGGTCGACGCGTACCAGCGGGTGCAGATGGTCAACGGTGTGGCCAGGCGTATCCAGTGGCACGAGTACGACTTCACCGACCAGGCCGGCCGGGCCGTGCGCTTCAAGGAGACGGGCGGGCCCGCGAGCCGGGTCGCGGGCGACAGCACGCTTGTCCACTACGCCGCCGGGGAGCCGGAGCGGGCCACCGCGTCCGAGCCGAGCCCCGGCAAGGACCTGGTCGGCCTGGTCTTCGGGCTCGGGGTGTTCGGTGTCGGGGCCGCGATCCTGCTCGACGTGACCATCGAGTACTGGTGACCGTTCGGTACCGGTGAGAAACGGTCGGCGGCCCTCCGGTCCGGGACGTCGGACCTCTCCACATCTGACGTAGTGTCAATTACCGTTCGCCCGCATGGGATCCCTGAGGAACACCTTCGCGGAACTCGTCCAGGAACGGTGGGAGGATCACCGGCCCGGCCTCGCCTACGAGGACCAGGTGCTCAGCCATCACCAGGTGGCCGCGGGCGCCGCGGCCCCCCCCCCGCGCCGGGCCCCCCTGGGGCCCCGGGGGGGGGCGCCCCCCCCCGCGGGGGGCGGGGCCCG